>JBDLJX010000047.1:0-20646 GCA_039714155.1 Pseudomonadota bacterium
AAAAGAATTTACTGATACAGGAAGCACAAGCTATGCAACTCAATCCCACTGAAATCAGCGATCTGATCAAGAGCCGCATCGATCAGTTCGAGGCAGTCGCCGAGGCGCGCACCGAAGGTACCGTTGTCAGCCTGACGGATGGTATTGCCCGCATTCACGGTCTGGCCGATGTTATGCAGGGTGAAATGATCGAGTTCCCCGGCAATGTTTACGGTATGGCGCTCAACCTCGAGCGTGATTCTGTCGGTGCGGTGGTGCTGGGTGACTACAAGGGCATCACCGAAGGCGACAGCGTCAAGTGCACCGGCCGTATCCTCGAGGTGCCGGTAGGCGAAGGCCTGCTCGGACGCGTGGTGGATTCACTCGGTAACCCGATCGACGGCAAGGGCCCGATCGAGTCAGCCGGCACCTCGCCGATTGAAAAGATTGCCCCGGGCGTTATCGCCAGGCAGTCGGTCGATCAGCCGGTACAGACCGGCCTGAAATCGATTGACTCCATGGTGCCGATCGGTCGCGGCCAGCGTGAGCTGATCATTGGTGACCGCCAGACCGGCAAGAGTGCGGTGGCCATCGATACCATCATCAACCAGAAGGGCACCGGCATCAAGTGTATCTACGTAGCCGTGGGCCAGAAGAATTCCACCATTGCCAACGTCGTGCACAAGCTGGAAGAGCATGGCGCCATGGAACACACCATCGTCGTTGCCGCCGCCGCCGCCGAATCGGCAGCCATGCAGTATATTGCACCGTATGCCGGCTGCACCATGGGCGAGTATTTCCGTGACCGTGGCGAGGATGCGCTGATCATCTATGACGACCTGACCAAGCAGGCCTGGGCGTATCGCCAGGTGTCCCTGTTGCTGCGGCGCCCGCCGGGTCGCGAGGCCTACCCGGGTGACGTGTTCTACCTGCACTCGCGCCTGCTGGAACGTGCCGCGCGTATCAATGCCGCCGAGGTCGAGAAACTCACTAACGGTGAAGTGAAGGGCAAGACCGGCTCGCTGACGGCATTGCCGATCATCGAAACCCAGGCCGGTGACGTCTCCGCGTTCGTGCCGACCAACGTGATTTCCATTACTGACGGCCAGATCTTCCTCGAGTCCGACCTGTTCAACGCCGGCATCCGTCCGGCCATCAACGCCGGCCTGTCGGTGTCGCGTGTCGGTGGCGCGGCCCAGACCAAAATCATCAAGAAACTCGGCGGTGGCGTGCGCCTGGCACTGGCGCAGTATCGCGAGCTGGCGGCCTTCGCGCAGTTCGCCTCCGATCTCGATGAGGCGACCCGCAAGCAGCTGGAGCGTGGTCAGCGTGTGACCGAGCTGATGAAGCAGAAACAGTACTCACCCCTGTCGGTTGCCGAGATGGCCGTGTCACTGTTTGCGGCCGAACAGGGCTTCCTGGATGACGTCGAAATCAACAAGGTCGTGGATTTCGAATCCGCCTTGCTGGCCTATATGCGCGCCAACCAGAGCGCACTGATCGACAGGATCAACGAGACCGGGGATTACAACGATGAAATCGAGACTGGCCTGAAGGCCGCCATCGAGGACTTCAAGGCTACCGGTACCTGGTAATGAAGGCTACGACAGGCGTACAGAGGACAACAAGGTAACGATATGGCAGGCGCGAAGGAAATCCGCACCAAGATTGCGAGTATCAAGAATACGCAGAAGATCACCAAGGCCATGGAAATGGTTGCGGCGAGCAAGATGCGCAGGGCGCAGGACCGCATGCGGGCGACCCGGCCGTATGCCGAAAAGATGCAGAACGTGATCTCGCACCTGGCGCACGCACACCCGGAATACAAACATCCGTTCCTGATCGAGCGCGAAACCAGGCGCGTTGGCCTGATCGTGATTTCCACCGACCGTGGTTTGTGCGGTGGCCTGAACATCAACCTGTTCAAGCAGTCGCTTGCGGCCATGAAGGAATGGGATGCCGCCGGCCATGAAATCGACCTGACCCTGATCGGTACCAAGAGCACGGGCTTTTTCAAGCGACTCGGTGGCAACATCGTTTCGACCACCACTCACCTGGGTGATGCGCCGTCCATTATCGAACTGATTGGTACCGTCAAAATCATGCTGGACGCCTACGAGGAAGGCAGTATTGACCGGCTCTACCTGGCGCACAACACGTTTGTGAATACCATGACGCAGTCACCGGGACTGAAGCAACTGTTGCCGCTTGTCGGTTCGGAAGACGAGGTGCTGCAGACGCACTGGGACTATATCTACGAGCCGGATTCACCGCCGGTGATGGATGCGTTGATGATTCGTTATATCGAATCACTGGTCTACCAGGGCGTGGTGGAAAACCTGGCCTGTGAGATGGCAGCACGCATGGTGGCCATGAAGGCCGCGACTGACAATGCCGGCAGCCTGATCGATGAACTGCAACTGGTTTACAACAAGGCGCGCCAGGCGTCCATTACCCAGGAGATCTCCGAGATCGTCAGTGGCGCGGCTGCTGTTTGATGCGGGTTGGGCGATGAAATGAAATTAATGTAGGAGCGACCATTCGCGATCATCATCGCGGCTAAAGCCGCTCCTACACAAAAAAATATCGAGTTATGGAGTTATGAGGAAAACATCATGAGTGCAGGCAACATTGTGGAAATCATCGGCGCGGTCGTCGATGTGGAGTTCCCTCGCGACAGCGTGCCGAAGATTTACGATGCCCTGAATGTCGAAGCTGCCGGGCTGACCCTTGAGGTCCAGCAACAGCTGGGCGACGGCGTGGTGCGTACCATCGCCATGGGTTCAACTGACGGCCTGCAGCGTGGCATCCCGGTGCTCAATACCGATGAGCCGATCAAGGTGCCGGTCGGCGAGAAGACCCTCGGCCGCATCATGGATGTCCTCGGTGAGCCGGTCGACGAGATGGGCCCGATTGGTGAACAGCAACGCCTGCCGATTCACCGTGCCGCGCCGACCTTTGCCGAGCAGTCCCCCTCGGTGGAAATTCTCGAAACCGGTATCAAGGTCATCGACCTGATCATGCCGATCGTCAAGGGCGGCAAGATCGGTCTGTTTGGTGGCGCCGGCGTCGGCAAGACCGTGGCCCTGATGGAGCTGATCCGCAATATCGCAGTCGAGCACTCCGGCTATTCCGTGTTCGCCGGTGTCGGCGAACGTACCCGCGAGGGTAACGACTTCTACCACGAGATGAAGGAAGGCGGCGTTATCGACAAGGTATCGCTGGTCTATGGCCAGATGAACGAGCCACCGGGCAACCGCCTGCGTGTCGCGCTCACCGGCCTGACCATGGCCGAACACTTCCGCGACGAAGGCCGAGACGTGCTGATGTTCATTGACAACATCTACCGTTACACGCTGGCTGGCACCGAAGTATCAGCGCTGCTTGGCCGTATGCCGTCGGCCGTGGGTTACCAGCCAACGCTGGCCGAGGAAATGGGTGTACTGCAGGAGCGTATCACCTCCACCAAGACCGGTTCCATCACCTCCTTCCAGGCAGTGTATGTGCCGGCGGATGACCTGACTGACCCGTCACCGGCCACCACCTTCGCACATCTCGATGCCACGCTGGTGTTGTCTCGCCAGATTGCCGAGCTGGGTATCTACCCGGCGGTGGACCCGCTTGATTCCACCTCGCGTATCCTCGATCCCAACGTCGTCGGTTCGGACCACTACGACACAGCCCGCTCCGTGCAGGGTACCCTGCAGCGCTACAAGGAACTGCGCGATATCATCGCCATTCTCGGTATGGACGAGCTCTCCGAGGAGGACAAGCTGGTGGTATCCCGGGCGCGCAAGATGCAGCGCTTCCTGTCACAGCCGTTCTTCGTCGCCGAGACCTTTACCGGTACGCCGGGCAAGTACGTGTCACTGAAGGAAACCATTAATGGCTTCAAGGCCATTGCCAACGGCGACTACGACAGCCTGCCGGAACAGGCATTCTACATGGTCGGCACCATCGACGAAGCTGCCGAGAAGGCCAAGACCCTGTAAGGGCCATTTCGGAACTACACTATGTCTATGACACTGCACGTCGATATTGTCAGCGCCGAAGCCGAGATCTTCTCGGGCACGGTAACGATGGTGTTTGCGCCCGCCGAAATGGGCGAGGTCGGTATCGCACCACGTCATGCGCCGATGCTGACCCGGTTGAAACCCGGTGAGGTACGGGTGCAGGACCAGGACGGCGAGGAGCAATCGTTCTTTGTTTCCGGCGGGCTGCTCGAAGTGCAGCCGCACGTGGTCACCATACTTGCCGATACCGCGATCCGCGCCACCGACCTTGACGAGGCACAGGCCCTGGAGGCCAGGGAGCGCGCCGAAAAGATGCTCTCCGACAAGCAGACCGATATCGACTATGCCAGGGCACAGGCCGAACTGGCACAGTCCATGGCGCAGCTTGCCGCGATACGCAAATTGCGCGAAAAGACCAAGCGCTGATTGAAAACCCCGAACGGGGATATTCAAGCCACTGGATACCGTTTATCTTATGTCCGATCAGTTTGTCAGCAAGGGCAAGGTCGTTTCCTTCATCTACTCCATCAAGGACGAGACCGGCGAAATCGTCGAGCAGTCCGACCTGCCGATCAGCTATGTCCACGGTGGCAAGCACGATCTGTTTGATAAAGTCGAGGAAGCGATGGAGGGTTGTGTGGTGGGTGATAACGCGGAGGTATCACTGTCCCCGGAGGAGGCGTTCGGCGCGCACGATCCCAGCCTGACCTTTACCGACGATATCGAAAACGTACCGCCGGAATTCCACCGGGTCGGCGCCGAGGTCGAGATGATGAATGATGCCGGTGATTCGCGGAAATTCACGGTTTCACGCATCGAAAGCGGCAAGCTGACCGTCGATGGTAATCACCCGCTGGCCGGCAAGTCCATTACCTTCAATATCACCATTACGAACATCCGCGACGCCAGCCCGGAAGAGCTGGCCGACGGTGTGCCACCAATGGAAATGCCGGTCCTGCACTGAGCAATTGCAATATACCGGATTCTTTCGTAGGTTGGGCTGAGGAACGAAGCCCAACAGCCATGCTCATTGTACTCTGATACCGGCGAGGACATAAGTCAGACGACAGGCTCATCCGTGGGGCTACGTGAATACATCCCTGCAGGCTTGACGGCAACGTCCCTGCTGCCGACACCCGCGGATAACCCTGTCGCCTGACTAATGAACTTAATTGGTAAGTGGGTTTTTGGCATTTTTGCAGGTAGTCTGTAGCGTATGAACCTCAGTATCATCATCCTGGCCGCCGGCCAGGGTACCCGCATGTGTTCCGACCTGCCCAAGGTGCTGCATCCGCTGGGTGGAAGGCCATTGCTGGCGCATGTCATCGATACGGCATACTCACTGGATGCCAGTGCCATTCATGTCGTCATCGGTCATGGCGCCGAGCATGTGCGCGAGGCATTTCCGGATGCGGACGTGAACTGGGTCTTGCAGGACCGGCAACTCGGTACCGGTCACGCGGTAGCGCAGGTCATGCCGTCGGTGCCGGATGGCGATACCGTGCTGGTGATGTACGGTGACGTACCACTTATCTCGCGTGACACGCTCGAACCTTTATGCGCGGTTGCCAGCCAGGGCTTTGTCGGCCTGCTGACCGCCGAACTCGACAACCCGACCGGCTACGGCCGTATTCTGCATCACGCCGATGGCAGCATCAGCGGTATAGTCGAGGAAAAGGATGCCACGGCGACAGAGCGCAACATCTGTGAAATCAATACCGGCTTTGTCGCCGCACCGGCGGCAAAATTGCGTGTCTGGGTGAATGAACTGGACAACAACAATGCCCAGGGCGAGTTCTACCTTACCGATGTGATTAGCCGCGCCGTCACTGGCGGTGTCAGCGTCCGCGGTAGCCGCAGCGAATGTATCGAGGAGGTGCTGGGCATCAACGACCGGGCACAACTGGCGGTACAGGAACGTGCCTTGCAGCGACGCCAGGCGAGTGCCTGCCTGCGGGCCGGTGTTACGCTGATCGACCCGGCGCGTTTTGATTTGCGGGGCTTGCTGGAGGCGGGTCAGGATGTGGTGATTGACGTCAATTGCGTGCTCGAGGGCAGTATCCGGCTCGGCCACCGTATAAACATCGGCCCGAACGTGGTCATGCGTGATGTAACGGTTGGTGACGATGTCACCATCCTGGCCAATTGTGTGCTCGAGGATGCCGATATTGGCAGCGGTGCACGCATTGGTCCGTTTGCACGCATCCGGCCGGAAACCAGGCTGGCGGAAAACACGCATGTCGGTAACTTCGTCGAGATCAAGAAATCCGAGGTCGGTGAAGGCTCCAAAATCAACCACCTCAGTTATATCGGTGACACCAGTGTCGGGCGCAATGTGAATATTGGTGCCGGCACCATTACCTGCAATTATGATGGCGCCAACAAGCACCGTACCGTTATAGGCAACGATGTATTTATTGGCTCCGATACCCAGCTGGTTGCGCCGGTGGAGGTGAAAGACGGTGCCACCATTGGTGCCGGATCCACCATTACCCGCGAGGCGCCGGCCGGTGAACTGACACTCAGCCGTGCGCCGCAGGAAACCCGCAGCGGCTGGCAACGGCCGGTGAAGAAGAAATGATGTCGAAACAGCGACAGGTAATTTGATATGTGCGGCATAGTCGGCGCCGTTGCCAAACGTGATGTCACGCCGGTGCTGCTTGACGGCCTGCGGCGGCTGGAATACCGCGGTTATGACTCGGCCGGCATCGCCGTGCAATCTGACAATACGCTACTGGAGCGGGTCCGCACGGTTGGCAAGGTCGATGAACTGGCACGCGCACTCGACAGTGCCCCGATCCATGGCCAGACCGGTATCGCCCACACTCGCTGGGCCACCCATGGTGAGCCGAGCGAGAAAAACGCCCACCCGCACCTGTGCCATGAACGCGTGGCGCTGGTGCATAACGGCATTATCGAAAACCACGACAAGCTGCGCGCCAGCCAGGAGCAGGCCGGTTATCGCTTTACCTCGGAAACGGACACCGAGGTCATCGTGCACCAGATCGACCATTACCTCGACCAGGGCCAGGACCTGTTACAGGCAGTGCGCTCGGCGGTCAATGAACTCGAGGGTGCGTTCGCGCTTGGCGTGATCAGCAAGGACGAACCGGACCGGCTGATCGCCGCACGCCGTGGCAGCCCGCTGGTGGTCGGTCTGGCCGGTGATGAAACCCTGATTGCCTCGGATGTCGCGGCCCTGGTGCAGGAGACCCGTGATTTTGTCTACCTCGAGGATGGCGATGTCGCAGACATCACACCACAGGGCATGATCCTGTATGACGCGTCCGGGACCACGGTCGAACGGCCGGTGAAGACCTCGCAGGTGACCGCGGATGCCACCGACAAGGGCGACTACCCGCATTACATGCTGAAGGAAATCTTCGAGCAGCCACGCGCCATCGCCGACACGCTGGAAGGCCGTATCAGCGGTCAGCGCGTGCTGGAAGAGGCCTTCGGCGCCGGCGCCGGCAAGATCTTCGATGCAGTGCAAGGTGTCCACATCATTGCCTGCGGCACCAGTTACCACGCCGGCATGATCGGCCGCTACTGGCTGGAATCGCTGGCCGGCATTCCCTGCAGTGTCGAGGTGGCCAGCGAGTTCCGCTACCGCCACCCGGTGGTGCGCAAGAATTCCCTGGTCGTGACCTTGTCACAGTCCGGCGAGACGGCCGATACCCTGGCCGCCCTGCACGAGGCGCGCCGACTCGGTTTCGGTCATGCCCTGTCGATCTGCAATGTGCCGGAGAGTACACTGGTGCGCGAATCTGACCTGGTACTGATGACACATGCCGGGCCGGAGATCGGGGTCGCCTCCACCAAGGCCTTCACTACCCAGCTGGTGGCCATGCTGTTGCTGACTGTCGTACTGGGCCGACGACATGGCATGAGTGCGGACACCGAGGCCTGCCTGGTGAATGAATTGCGTAGTGTGCCGACCAGGGTCGAACATGCGCTGACCCTGAACGAGCAGGTCAAAACCCTTGCCCGGGAGCGCTTTGCCGACAAACACAATGCCCTGTTCCTGGGGCGTGGTGCGCAGTTCCCGGTGGCCATGGAGGGTGCCCTGAAGCTGAAGGAGATTTCCTATATCCATGCCGAGTCGTACCCGGCCGGCGAGTTGAAACACGGGCCGCTGGCGCTGGTTGATGCCAGTATGCCGGTGGTTGCGGTGGCGCCGAACAACGAGTTGCTGGAAAAGCTCAAGTCGAATCTGCAGGAAGTGCGTGCCCGTGGCGGCGAACTCATCGTGTTTGCCGATGCCCGGGTGGGCATGATCAGCTCTGCCGGTGTGACGGTGCTGCCGGTGTCACCGACCGAGGACAGCATTGCGCCGATCATCTTTTCCGTGCCGTTGCAGCTGCTGGCCTACCATGCCGCGGTGTTCAAGGGTACCGACATCGATCAGCCACGCAATCTTGCCAAGTCGGTGACGGTCGAGTAGGTGGCCTCCAGCTAAGTCCTTGAAATCCATGCCAGATTTGCATTTTCCTGCAAATGTGGTTACAATACGCCGTTTACCCGCTGCCCCCCGTACGGGAATTTTCTGGAGTGAAGGAAGTCGCTATGGATACAATGTTTTACTGCATTCCCCAGCAAGCCTATCTGAGTGTTGGTACCTGCAAGAACCTGCGTGAACGGCCGGTCGGCAAGGCCCCGGCAGGTGCTCCGCCAAAACTGATTGCCTGTGAAAAGTGCACCATGCACCCGCTGGTCGATATGTCCAAGGTGCCGACGGTAACGCTGGAAGCCTATCTGAAGGGTTCCAAGCCGAGGACAGTCAACCTGAATTCCCCGAAGTACAAGAAGCTGTTGTCTGAAGTCGCCTGAGTCAGAAGTCCCGGCGGTCCCAGGTATTCTCTGTCTTGCGTCGCTCCTTGTGGGAGCGACGGTCGGTTTTGTCCTCCTGTGCATCGAAGCGGACATTGTCACGACGGTCATGGTGGGTACGGCGTGTGGTATGGCGCTGCTCCGTCAGACCCTTCCAGCTACAGCTGCATTGCATGGCGTCACAGCCATCGAGTGGCAGGTTCGGTGCGTCTGCCAACGGCAACTCCTGTTCAAGCAGCTTCATTGACGCATCGCAACCCGGATTTTGCAGGCTAACACCCCAGAACAATCTGCCTTCACGCATTTTGTCCAGTTGCGAGGCCCCCGGCGCAAGCCGCGATGTGGTGCGCGTGCCGGTCAGTAGCTGTCCGGAGCGGGCACGTGAGTGCCCGCCGGGTTTTCTGCCCTTGCCAATAAGCAGCCAGGCCATGCCCGCAATGACTGCCAGGATCAGCAGTAATACAAAATATTTTGCCATGTGTCGGTTTGCAGTCGTCGTTAACGATATTGATAGCAGATAGCGATATAGCCGGCAAGCAAAAGCGTGACGGACGGTAGCATGAGGGCGATACCCTGCGATTTGCAAGCGTTCTGCTAGAATGGCCGGCCATGGATGTTTCCCGCATTATCGAGTCACTGAACGAGGCGCAACGCGATGCCGTATGTGCCTCGCAGGCCCCCTTGCTGGTACTGGCCGGTGCCGGCAGCGGCAAGACCCGCGTGCTGGTGCACCGGATTGCCTGGCTGATCGATGTCGAGGGGCTGTCGCCTTTTTCGGTCCTGGCCGTGACCTTTACCAACAAGGCGGCCGGAGAAATGCGCAGCCGCATTGAACAGTTGATTGAGGCACCGGCCAGCGGCATGTGGGTTGGTACCTTTCACGGGTTGGCGCATCGCCTGCTGCGCCAGCACTGGCAGGAGGCCGGTCTGCCGCAAGGCTTCCAGATACTCGATAGCCAGGACCAGCACCGGCTGGTGCGCCGGGTGTTGAAGTCGCTGGATCTCGACGAGGCCAGGTGGCCACCGAAACAGCAGCAATGGTTCATCAACAGCTGCAAGGATGAAGGCCGCCGGCCGGAACATATCGAAACCCGTAACGATCCGCACCAGCAGCGCCAGGTGCAGATCTATCAGGCCTACGAGGAACTGTGCCAGCGTTCCGGGCTGGTTGATTTTGCCGAGCTGCTGCTGCGGGCACATGAACTCTGGCTTAAAAACCCTGACCTGCTGGCACATTACCGGCAGCGTTTTCACCACATTCTGGTGGATGAATTCCAGGACACCAATACCATCCAGTACGCCTGGCTGCGGTTGCTGGCGAGTGACAGTGCGCGTATTACCGTCGTCGGTGACGATGACCAGTCCATCTATGGCTGGCGTGGTGCGCGGGTGGAAAACATCCAGCGTTTTGAAAAGGACTATCCCGGTACCCGTTTGCAGCGACTGGAACAGAACTACCGTTCCACCGCCACCATCCTGAAAGCCGCCAATGCCGTGATCGCCAATAATGCCGAGCGGCTTGGCAAGCAGCTCTGGACCGAGGGCCACGAGGGGGAACGCATCCAGCTGTACACCGCCTACAACGAGCAGGATGAGGCGCGCTTTGTTATCGACCGCATCCAGGCCTGGGTCGAAGCCGGCAAGCGCCGCAGTGATGTGGGCGTGTTGTACCGCTCGAATGCGCAGTCACGCGTGTTCGAGGAATGCCTGATCCAGAATGGCATACCCTATCGGGTTTACGGCGGCCTGCGGTTTTTCGAACGCGCCGAGATTAAGGATGCACTGGCCTATCTGCGGATCGCCAGCAACCGCAACGATGATGCCTCGTTCGAACGGGTGGTCAATCACCCGCCGCGCGGTATCGGTGAACGCACCCTCGAGGTGGTCCGGCAGACCGCACGCGAGCGCGGCCTGTCGCTGTGGCAGGCCACGCTCGCCGTGGTTGACGGGCAGCAGGTGTCGGCACGCGCCATGAATGCCCTGCAGGTGTTTCTGCGCCTGGTCGACAGCATGGCCGGGGATATCGACTCGCTGACACTGGGCGAGCAGGTCGAGCATGTCCTGCATCCCAGCGGCCTGCTGGCACATTTCGGCAAGGATAAAGGTGAAAAGGGCCAGGCGCGCATCGAGAACCTGCGCGAACTGGTCAATGCCGCGCGCGAATACAAAGTCGATACCGATGCGGAACTCGAGCCGCTGTCCGAATTCCTGTCACATGCGGCACTGGAGGCCGGCGAAGGCCAGGCGAATGCGTGGGACGATTGCGTGCAGCTGATGACGCTGCATTCCGCCAAGGGGCTGGAGTTTCCGCTGATCTTTTTGTGCGGCATGGAGGAAGGCCTGTTTCCGCATCAGCGCTCAATCGACGAGCCCGGACGGCTGGAAGAGGAGCGCCGGCTTTGTTATGTCGGCATCACCCGTGCCCGTGAACAGGTGGTGCTGACCTGTGCCGAGCGTCGCCGTCTGTACGGTGCCGAGAACTACTGCCTGCCGTCCCGGTTTATCAGCGAGATCCCGGCTGAACTGATCGAGGACATCCGGCCGAAGGTCAGTATCAGCCAGCCGTACCAGTCAGGACAGACGGCCAATGTCTATCCGGACGCAACGCCCGCATCACTCCGGCTCGGTCAGCACGTGCGGCATGCGAAGTTCGGCGAGGGCGTGGTAACCAGCTACGAAGGCCAGGGCAGCAATGCCCGCGTGCAGGTGAATTTCAACCGTGAAGGCACCAAGTGGCTGGTGGTCGGCTACGCCAATCTCGAACGTATCAGCGTTTGATTATCCCGTCCGTCATTCAGCGGAAGTAACACAGGCCGCAGGTCGGATTAACGCAGCGTAATCCGACCTGCACTACTGTTTATGCCGGTTGGGTAAAGGCGCGCAAGTGCCGAGCCCGACAATCCGCTACGCTCCGTCGGGCTGCATTCCTGCAAATGGCAGTGAATAAAGTTCAGTCCTGGTAGGCGTTCAGGATGTAGATGGTCCGCAGGGTCTGCGAGGGTTCGGAACCCGGTCCGAACCAGCGGCCATAAACCTGTTCCAGGCTGGCGTTGCGGTAGATATCGGACAGTGCCCGGTTCACAGCCAGGCGAAAGTCGGCATCGTCACGCGGCAGGGCAAAGGCATAGGGGTCGATGGAATACAGTTCGCTCAGCAGGGCATAACCTGATGAATTGTTTGCGGTCTTCACCGTGCCGAGCAATACGGTGCGGTCACCCGCGTAGGCGTCGGCCTTGCCAAGGTCGAGTGCGCGGATGCCGTCATCCGTGCTGCTGACCGGTACCAGCTTTGCACCGATGCGCTGTTGTGCAAGTGCTTTGGCCAGGCGTTTATCCGTGGTTGTGCCGCGAATCACGGCGACCTTCTTGCCGGCCAGCCCGGCGAGGCCCTTGATTCCCGAATCGGCAGGTACCAGTACATCGCCGGTGGCTACATAGATTTCGTTGCTGAAATCGACCCGTTGCTGGCGTGACAGGGTAATGCTGGTGATGCCGCAATCCATGTCGACAACCCCGTCTGCCACCAGGCGCAGTGCCTCGGGGGTGCTGGCCGTGCGCCATTTAATCCTGATGTTATCGAGGCCCAGTTGTGAGGCGATGTCACCGACAATCTGCCGGCAAAGGTTGATCGAGTAGCCGGTTGGCTCGCCATTGGCAAAATAACTGAACGGTCGTGCGTTCTCGGGATGGGCGATACGGATGGTGCCGGACTTGCGGATGTCATTAAGGGTGCCGGCGCTCAGTGCTGTGTGAGTGAACAACAGTGCCAGCAGCAAAAGGATTCGTCCAAACATCTTTGCTTGTCTCCCGGGTCGGTGTGCGATGCGCAAGCATACCGCATGCGGGCAGCTGCAGTGCTATCCCCGGATTCCGCTACGCTCCATCCGGGCTACAGGCAGATTAGTTAGTAAGAATTCGCGCAGGCTTCGGCCGGTACGGCAATATGGGCGATGCTCATGAGTGCTTCACGTGGCCGGCCGATGTAGTTGCCCTGGGCGCGGTCGACGCCCATCTGGCGGAGGAGCTGCAGGGTTTCTTCGTTCTCCACGCATTCGGCGATGGTCTGCTTGCCGAGTGCGTGGGCAATCTGGTTCATCGATTCGACCATGGCCTGGTCGACCGAACTGTGTGCCAGCCCTTTGACAAAACTGCCGTCGATCTTGAGCTTGTCGACCGGCAGGTGTTTGAGATAGGCGAACGACGAGAAGCCGGAACCAAAATCATCGAGGGCAAACTGGCAGCCGACATCCTTCAGCGCCGAGATGAATTCCTCGGCAGCGGCGAGATTGGCAATCGCTGCGGTTTCCGTGATCTCGAAGGTCAGCAAGGTCGGTTCCAGGCCGGTCTCGTTGATCAGGTTCTTGATCAGTGGCAACAGTGTGGAGTCTTCAAATGCCTTGCCCGACAGGTTGATCGAGAAGCTGGTCTGCTGTCCCTGCGTTTGCAGGGCGGCCAGCTGTTTGATGGCGCGGCGTACGATCCAGCGGTCGACGCTGTGGATCAGGCCAAAGCGCTCGGCTGCCGGCATGAAGCCGCCGGGCAGGATGACCTGGCCATCATCGCAGATCATGCGTACCAGTACCTCGTAGTCCTGTACGTGACCGTCTTCAGTCGATACGATCGGCTGGTAGACCAGCTGGAAACGGTCGTGTTCGAGCATCTCGCGGACCTGTGCCGCCCAGCCCATGTCGGCAGCCATGCCGGCCTTGTCACTATCGGCCGGGTTGTACAGCTTGGCGCGGTTGCGGCCCTGCTGCTTGGCCATGTTGCAGGCGAGGTCGGCATGCGACAGCGCATCTTCTGCCGATGTCACCGACTGGTCGATCATGGTGACACCGATGCTGCAGGCAATGTTGAAGATTTTGTCTGTATCGACAAACTTGTAGTCATCGCAGAGGGCGCGGAAATTTTCTGCGACCCCCATGACATCACGCTGGTCGATGTTATAGAGCAGTAGCGTGAATTCATCGCCGCCAAACCGTGCCAGCAGGTCACCGTCACGCACGTGTGACGACAGCAGTGTGGCGACATCAACGATCAGACGGTCGCCGGCCGCGTGACCCCGCGTGTCATTGATGTACTTGAACTGGTCGAGATCAATGAAGAACAGGGCGCAGGACGAGCCGTTGCGTGCCACGCGTGCGACGGTGCGCTCGAGTTCCTGCTGGAAATAGTTGCGGTTGAACAGGCCGGTCAGCGAGTCATGCTCGGCGTGATACGACAGCTGGTGCTGGAAGGCCTTCTGTTCGGTGATGTCGCGCGCCGTGCCGCTGATCTGGATGACCTTGCCGGTGCTGTCGGTATGCGTCTTGGCGCTGAAGCTCAGGAAGTGCGGTTTGCCATCGACATCGACATGCACGGTCTCGAAGTGTGCCTGTGCCTGCTTGCCTTCGAGCAATTCGTTGATGTTCTGTTCGTCGATCGGCGCATGTCCCGGTGAGCGGAACTCGTGGATCTGACGCTGCAGCATCTCGTTGGCGCTATAGCCGTAGATGGTAATGCTGGCACGGTTCAGGTAGGTAAAGCGGCCATCGCTGTCGAGTGTCCAGACCAGGTCATGCGCGGTTTCGACCAGGTCGCGATAACGGCTCTCGGCATCACGCAGCTGTGCCTCGATGGTCTTGCGCTTGGTGATATCGGCGACCAGGCAGGTAAACAGTCGTTGACCGTTGATCTCCATGCCGCTGACGCGCAGTGATAACTGCATGGGCGCACCATTACGGTGTACGCCTTCGACTTCACGTTCTTCATCAACCGGTGACAGCAGCGTACCGGTATCGCCCAGTTCCGGTAACAGCCATTGCAGCGGCTGCTGGCGAATCTCGCTGGCGAGGTAACCGAAGAGTTTCTCGGCCGCCGGGTTGAAGGTCTCGACCAGACCGCGTTCGTTGACCACGATAATGCCTTCGGCGGCGGTTTCGACCACGGCACGCATGTGGGTTTCCTGTTCACCGAGGCGGCGGAACAGTTTGCCGAGTGCCTGTGTCATGAAACCGATTTCATCATTCGAACGTGCATTCAGCTGCGCCAGGTCAGTGTGGGTCGAGGCGCCGCTGCGCAGGAAGATTTCCTGTACCGGCGCCAGTGCCCGGGTGATACTGCGGACGGTGAACAGTGTGGTGATGCCGGTGATCACCACCAGCGTTAACCAAATGGCCATGTGCCCGCCGCCGAGCTCACCGGTCTGCTGCCAGTGGTAGTTCATCAGCACCGAGTAGGACAGCAGCGGGACGAAACCGCCCAGCAGGGTGAAGCGCGATTTCAGGCTGAGCTGGATTTTTTGCAGGCTGAGTTCACCACCCAGCCGGCCGACGAGGTCCTGTGCCAGCTGAAAGGTTGGCAGGCCAACCAGGGTGACGGCACACAGTTGCAGCAGCAGCAGCTGCAGAAAGCGGCCCGGTGCGGCGGCAACCGGTTGCTCGATGGCGAGGAAAAACACCGCCGGTGCGGCCAGTGCGTAGAGCAGGAAAAAGCCCCAATAGTCGCGGCTGAAGCGGGCCAGGCGCTGCTGTTGGCGGGGCGCCAGCGCGGTGCCGTTGCTGTCACGCAGGTTACTGAAATAACTGGAGAAATATAGGATTGCACCGAGCAGGACCAGGCCCAGAAAGCTGCTCAGTATGAGCCGGGTGGGTGCCGGCAGCAGTTCCGCCGGCGTCACCAGCTCAAACAGCAGGGCACTGGCCAGACCTGCCAGCGATGCCAGCAGCAGGCCGGTGATAATGAGTGCGGTAAACCGCGTACGGATTGTTCTAAGCTGGCTCACTGCCCGGTCCCCTCCGGCATGGTTCAGTGGCGCTTGTTGCGCGAATGCAACAAAAATTATCGTTGTATAATTAGTGTGCTAGCCATGTTTATGGAAGCAATGGCTGAATAATATGACATAACTATCCGGAATTACAAGGGTAGTTGGCAGATTATTTGTGGTTTTTGTGCAACGCATGCTCCCGGCCACGAATTCAAACATCGGGCGGCGTACAATCAGCCCTTTTTCAGCATTCGATCCACAGGAAACTGCATATGAAACGTCGTGATTTTCTTGGCAAGGCCGGCGCCGGTGCGCTGCTTGGTGGCGGCCTGCTGGCCGGCTGCCAGCAGCCGTCATCCGAGACAACTGCCACGCCGGTGGCCAGCCAGCCGACCATCCACTGGAAGATGGTCACCACCTGGCCGAAGAATTTCCCCGTTCTTGGTACGGGGGCGAACAATCTGGCACGGATGATCAACGATATGAGTGGTGGCCGCCTGCAGGTGAAGGTGTACGGTGCCGGCGAACTGGTGCCGGCCCTGCAGGTGTTCGATGCCGTCAGCCAGGGTACCGCGGAGCTTGGTCATGGCGCAGCCTATTACTGGAAGGGCAAGAGCGAGACGGCGCAGTTCTTCGCGGCCGTGCCGTTCGGTCTGACGGCGCAGGAAATGAATGCCTGGCTGTATTATGGCGGCGGTATGGAATTGTGGCGCGAGGTCTACGAACCGTTCGGTGTCATCCCGGCGGCGGCCGGCAACTCCGGTGTGCAGATGGCCGGCTGGTTCAACCGCGAGATCAACAGCCTTGCCGATCTTGATGGCCTGAAAATGCGCATCCCGGGCCTTGGTGGCGAAGTGCTGAAACGTGCCGGTGGCACACCGGTAAATCTCGCCGGCGGTGAAATTTTCACCTCATTGCAATCCGGCGCCATCGATGCCACCGAGTGGGTCGGCCCTTATAATGATCTCGCCTTCGGTCTCTACAAGGCGGCAAAATATTACTACTACCCGGGCTGGCATGAGCCGGGCACGACGCTGGAAGGCCTGATCAACAAGGCGGCATTCGATGCGTTGCCGGCTGACCTGCAGCATATTGTGCTGAATGCCTGCCGTGCGGTGAACGGTGACATGCTGGCGGAATACACGGCACGTAACAATGCCGCGTTGCAGACACTCGTTAATGAACACCATGTCGACGTGCGGCGCTTGCCCGATGCGGTGCTTGACCGGTTGCGCACGCTGTCGGATGAAGTCGTCGCTGAAATCGCCGGCAGGGATCCGCTGTCCGGCAAGGTATACGAATCGTATCAACAGTTCCGTACCCAGGTTGAGGCCTGGCAGGATATTTCCGAGCGCGCCTATCTGAACGTGCGTGCGGGGTAATGTCAAAAGACAGGACCTTGCAGGGTGGGTTCCCCGCGGAGTGCCGGTTTTTATTAAATGGCCACGAAATCCACGAAAGGACACGGAAAAATGTCTTTTAAGGCATTTATTCTTTCGTGTTTTTCCGTGGATTCCGTGGCAATAATGTCTTTTTTCAGCTAGAAACCGTAGGCAAAGCGCAGCAGGTGCATTTCCATGCCGTTGTTCGGTGTGCGGGTACCGCCATTACTCATGTGCTGGAAACGGTAGGCAAGTTCATAACGCCCCTTGTCGCCGAAACCCACACCCACGCCGACGTGTGACCCCAGTTGCAACTGGCTACCGAAATCACGTTCACCAAGTTTATCATCGGTCAGGTAATGGCCGCCGACGCCGACTTCCGAGAACGGCGCCATGCCGCTGGAGATGTCGGTATCACGCTGCAGTCGCAGCACCGGCGTGACACCAAGTTCGTACAGGTCACTGTTATCCACATCCGATTCCATGTAACCGACAGTCACGTCCCAGTAACCACCGATGTACCAGGCGCCGTTGTTGAACAAGGTCCGGTTCCAGTGGTTCTGCAGGCCAAGGCGATAGACGTCTGTCTTGTTGGAGTTCTTGTCTTTACCGACTGTGGCAGAGATTGAATCAATCCACTTGCTTTCCGCTGCTGTCGCAGCAGGAGACAGAGCCAGTAGTACCAGTCCGTGCAGCAGGATTTTTAACAGGTTTTGCATGGCGCGCCTCGCTTGCAGTCGCGTGGGGAGTTGACCGCTATTATAAGCTATTTTTACGGGCTAATTTCCGTAGATGACATCGGGCAGCCAGGTCGCCAGTTGCGGCCAGAATGACAGGATGATGAGCATTAGCAGCTGCAGGCCGATAAACGGCATTACGCCACGATAGATCTGCCCGGTACTGACTTCCGCCGGGGCGACGCCACGCAGGTAGAACAGCGCAAATCCGAACGGCGGTGTCAGGAACGAGGTCTGCAGGTTGATGGCGATCATGATGCCGAGCCAGACCGGATCGAGGCCCATGGCCAGCAGGATCGGGCCAACGATGGGCACGACCACGAAGGTAATCTCGATAAAGTCGAGCACAAAACCGAGCAGGAACATCAACAGCATTACTGCCAGCATGGCGCCCAGTGCGCCGCCCGGCAGGTTGTGTAGCAGCCCGGCCACCACCTCGTCACCACCGAAGCCGCGAAATACCAGCGAGAATACGGCGGCAGCAATCAGGATAAGAAAAACCATGCAGGTCACGCGCGTGGTGCTGCGCATAACCTCGACCAGCATACCGACACTGAAGCGGCGCCGGGCAATGGCCAGCAGGATGGCACCCATGGCGCCGACCGATGCGGCCTCGGTGGGTGTAGCGATGCCGGCAAGGATGGAGCCGAGTACCGCAAAGATCAGCAGCAGTGGCGGCAGCAGTGCACGGACAACCCGCTGCAGCAAACGCAGTCCTGTGAGTGGCTCCGTGCCTGTGTCACTGATGGCCGGCATCAGCTCCGGGCGAACGGCGGCGGTAATGGCCAGGTAGCCGAGATACAGGCTGACCAGCAGCAGGCCCGGCAGCAGTGCACCGGTGAACAGGTCGCCGACAGAGACGGTATCCGGGGAATAAATACCCATGTCCAGTTGTGCCTGCTGGTAAGCGGCTGACAGCACATCGCCCAGCAATACCAGTACGATCGAGGGCGGGATGATCTGGCCGAGTGTGCCCGAGGCGCAGATGGTGCCCGTGGCAATACGCGGGTCATAGCCGCGCCGTAACATGGTCGGCAGGGACAGCAGGCCCATGGTGACCACGGTCGCGCCGACAATGCCGGTGCTGGCCGCCAGTAACATGCCGACCAGGGTGACCGAATAACCAAGACCGCCGCGAATGTTGCCAAACAGTGCCGTCATGGTGTCAAGCAGGTCATCGGCGACTTTCGAACGTTCCAGCATGACGCCCATGAACACAAACAATGGTACTGCGATCAGCGTGATGTTGGTCATGATGCCGTACATCCGGTTCGGCAGGGCTGACAGGAAGGCCGGGTCGAAGTTGCCGCTCAGCTGGCCAATGAGGGCAAAGGCAAGCGCAGTACCGGCCAGCGAAAATGCGACCGGGTAACCCGCCATCAGCACCAGACACACACACAGGAACAGCAGCAGTGCCAGCATGGCTACAGTTCCCGGTCCAGGCCGTCAGTCGCTGCCTGTTCCGCGCCGAGCAAGAGCAGCAGGCTGTGCAGGCCATTGGCAATACCCTGTAACAGCAACAGCACGGCCATCAGCGGCATTGCGGTCTTCAGCAGGAATACAGCATCGAGTCCGCCGGCCTCCTGCGAGCCCTCGCGCAGACGCCAGGAAGCGGCAACATAGTCCCAGCAACTGGTCAGGATAAAAATGCATACCGGCAGTAGCAGCAACACGGTACCCGACAGGTTGACCCAGGCCTGGCCGTGGGGCGACAGTTTCCGGTAGATGATGTCGACGCGCACATGACCGTCGTGCTTGAGAGTATAGGCGGCGGCCAGCATGAACACGGCAGCGTGCAGGTAGGACACTGCTTCCTGCATGGCGATGGAGCCGCTGTCGAAACCGTAACGCAGTACCACGACGGTGAAGGTCAGCAACACCGTACCGAACGTTAGCCAGGCAATGACGCGCCCGGTCTGTTCCGACAGCGAGTCGATGAGGTCCGCGATGCGCTTGAGGGTTTGCAGCATGTATCGGCTGTTATTGCTGTCGGATTGATTTAACTATTCACCGCAAGGACCCGGCTGTGGCTGATGCGTTGTTTAAGGCTACGCCGGAACACGGCCGGTTCCTTGCGGTGCACGATCTCGCCGGGACGCGGGAAGTGCCAGTCATACAGGCGTGACAGCCAGAAGCGCAGTGCCGCGGCACGTATCACAGTTGGCCAGGCGGCCTGTTCCCCGGCGGTTATCGGCCGCACGGCGTGGTAGGCAGTGACCAGTGCATCCAGACGGCTGCTGACAAACGAGCCGTCGGCCTCGACACACCAGTCGTTTGCGGCAACAGCCAGGTCATACAACCAGGCATCGTTGCAGGCGTAATAGAAATCGATAATCCCGGTCAGCCGGTCGCCACTCCACAGGGCGTTGTCACGAAACAGATCGGCGTGAATGACGCCGCCTGGCAGATGGTCGAAGCGGTTCGCCTGCTGGTATTCCACTTCGGCATGCAGCATGTTGGCATCGTCCTGGTCAATGTGCGAATACAGTTTTGCCGCGGTCGCCATGCGCCAGTCGTGACCACGGCCGTTCTCGCGTACGGCAGTAAATGCCTTGCCGGCAATGTGCAGCTTTGCCATGGTGTCGCCGAGAATGGTGCAATGATTTTCCAGCGGGTGATCGAGGCTGGTGCCATCGAGACGATCGACCAGTGCAGTTGGCTTGCCCTTGAACATGCGCAGGAACTGTTGCTCGTTATCACTGACCGGGTGGGCACTGGGGATGGCATGTTCGGCAAGGTGTGCCATCAGGTCGAGAAACCAGCCCATTTCATCGAAGCTGTGTGTTTCGAACAGTGTCAGCACCATGTGCTTGCGGTCGGTGGTGACGAAGTAGTTGGTATTTTCGATACCGTCGCTGATGCCTTCGTAATCGAGCAGTTCCCCGGCGCTATAGTGCCGCAGGAATTCCACGAGCTCATCGCGCTCGACTGTGGTGAAGACAGACATGCAGGTGGATCAGG
>JBDLJX010000048.1:0-19930 GCA_039714155.1 Pseudomonadota bacterium
CCGGCCTGTTGCAACCAGCCGGTATGGATGCAGACCTTGCCGTTGCAGGGTGAGCGAATAAAGCGTGCCTTGCCGTTGCTGATTTCAATGATGCTGTTACCGAGCGGGCCTGTCACGGTCAGCTGGCGGTCGGGTGACAGTGCGACCACCACGCTGGAGTTGTCTCCTGCCTGTACCTGCAGCCAGGTTGCCGGGCCGGCCGGAAACCACAGCCGCGCATACAGCAGTGGCAGGCCGGCGATAACCGCGATGACAAGCAGCCAGTCAGCCCGTGTCATGTCAGCGGCTCGCTCAGTATGATCCCGGGTGTCTCTACCTCGAAGCGAATGCGTGACTGCATCGCCGGGTTCATGTGGATGATCCCTTCACTGTCGATCAGCATAACAAAGTGGATGCCCATGTCCCGGGCAATCCCGGTCCAGGCCTGTGGGCCGGCGACAAACAGGGCGGTGGCGGCGGCATCAGCCGTGGCGGCATCGGTGTGTATTACGGTCACCGACATGCTCTGGCTGGCCGGGTAACCGTCGCGCGGATCTATGATGTGATGGAAACGCTGGCCGTCGACTTCAAAGTAGCGTTCGTAGTCTCCCGATGTGAAGATACTTTCATCGTCCGACAGTGCAACAGATGCCAGCACGCCGGCCTGTCGTGGCCTGCGAATACCGATATGCCAGGGCCGATCACCATGATTGCCAATGGCGCGCAGGTCACCACCGGCATTGATGATGGCGTTCGAGATCCCCAGTGATCGTAATAGTTCAATGCCGCGATCAATGGCATAACCCTTGGCAAAGGCACCCAGGTCATACTGCACGGCCGGGTTGCGGCTGATGATGGTATTGCCTTCGATTGTGACATCGTTGGCAGATGGCGCTGCCGCCAGCAATGCCTCTAATGCGGCCGGATCAGGTGCTGCCAGCGTAGTGATTTCATCATTATGAAAACCCCACAGGTTAATCAGCTTGCCGAGGGCTGGATTGAACAGCCCACGGCTCTGCGCTGACAGTGCATTGGCCTGCTGCAACAGCGACAGGATGTCCGGTCTGGCCTTGATTTGTTCCAGACTTGCCAGTCGTTCGTTGATGGATGTGAGGGCACCTGGCTGCCAGGCATGCCAGTCGTTGTGCATTTTGCTGAATGCCGATTCCAGTGCCGTGCTGGCCTGTGCCTGTTGCTCCGCGCCTGCCCCGTAGAGACTGAGGTCGATCAGGGTGCCGAAGGCATAAAAGCGGTCGTGACTGACCGGGTCATGCGGCTGCTCACAGGCTGCAAGCAGGACGGATACAATTATGATTGCAAACAGAATGCGTTGCATTACTGCCGCTGTTCCAATCGGGTGGCAATGGCTGTTATCAGTTGCCCACCGATGTCGGCATCGTATTGTTTGTCCAGTTCCCGTATACAGGTCGGTGAGGTGACATTGATCTCGGTCAGGTAATCACCGATGACATCGAGCCCGGCAAATATGATGCCCTGTTTGCACAGTGTCGGGCCGACCTGTCCGCAGATCCAGCGATCACGGTCGCTGAGTTCCACACCCTTGCCGGTACCACCGGCGGCGAGATTGCCGCGTGACTCGCCGGCCGCCGGAATCCGTGCCAGTGCATGGGGGAAAGGTTCGCCCTCAATCATCAGGATACGCTTGTCGCCTTCGGTAATTTCGGGAATAAAGCGTTGTGCCATGGCCGTTTGCCGGCCGTTGTCGGTGATCGTTTCCAGGATGACATTGAGGTTTGGATCGTCGTGCCGCACCCGGAACACCGATACGCCACCCATGCCGTTCAGGGGTTTCACCACGATATCCTGCTGTTGTTCAAGGAATGCCTTCAGGCGGTATATCTCCCGACTGACGACCATGGGCACGCAACACTGGCTGAACCGGGCGGTGTAGAGCTTCTCATTGATATTGCGCAGGGCCGTCGGCTGGTTGACGACCAGTACCCCCCGGGCCTCGGCGCGCTCCAGCAGAAACGTGGTGTACAGGTATTCCAGGTCGACTGGCGGGTCCTTGCGCATCAATATCACATCAAGTGCGTCGAGTGGCCGGGTTTCCCGTTCACCGTGCACAAACCAGCCAGCCGGGTCTGCCTTGACCTCGAGACGATTCATTACCGCATAACAGTCGCTGTCCTGCAGAAACAGGTCGGCCTGTTGCATGTAGTACAGCTCCCAGCCACGTGTCCGGGCAGCCAGCAGTATGGCCAGGCTGCTGTCCTTGTGGAAGTTGATGGACTCGATCGGGTCCATTACCACGCCGAGTTTGACCGTCATTATTCTGGCCCTCCTGCCTTTAACCGCCAGCGAGGCGATTCATAAAGTTTGCTGCCGGGTGGACGATAAATCGCTGTAGTCAATCAGTAATTCTAGGGGAAATCGCTTGCTGTACGTGAATAACTGCAAGCCATGCTGGGGCTGGACGTGGTTGAAAACCGGATGGACGGGAAATTACTCAATTCAAACAGGTAGATAGGGACTATGCATAGCAGAGCCGAAACAAGCGGATTTGACGAGATTGTTACGCCGGCTGAGGGCGGGGACGAGCCCGACACCGGGAGTGGCGCCCTTCGGGTCATGGTAATTGATGACAGCAAGACTATCCGCAGAACTGCGGAAAGTCTGCTCAGGAAAGAAGGCTTTGATGTGGTTACTGCCATGGACGGGTTTGAGGCGCTCAGCAAGATTGCCGATTACCAGCCAGATCTGATTTTTCTGGACATCATGATGCCGCGCCTGGATGGCTACCAGACCTGTGCCCTGATCAAACATCACAGGGTATTCAGGAAAACGCCAGTCGTGATGTTGTCCAGCAAGGATGGACTGTTTGATCGGGCGCGTGGCCGGGTGGTCGGATCGGACCACTACATTACCAAGCCATTTACCCGTGAAGACCTGCTCGATGCCATTGCGCAACACGGTAACCGGCAAGACCAGCCGGACGCAGGACAATCCTGAGACCGGGAACGAGGGTATGACAATGCCGCAGATAATGATCATAGATGACTCACCTACAGATACGTATGTCCTGAAGAAAATCCTGGAGAAGAATGGCTACCAGATCGTCACTGCGGAAAATGGTGACGAGGGTATCGAGGCAGCACGTCGGGAGAAGCCGGCGCTGATTCTGATGGATGTGGTCATGCCGGGTCTCAACGGCTTCCAGGCAACCCGGGAACTGACTTCGAACCCGGAAACGGCATCGATTCCCGTGATAATTGTTACCCGCAAGAACCAGAAGGTTGACCGGGTCTGGGGCATGCGCCAGGGCGCCCGCGATTTTCTGACCAAACCGGTCAATGAAAGCGCACTGATGAGCCTGGTTAAAGACGCGCTGTCCGCAGCCTAGGAGAATCGCCAGCTCATGAACACAGACGCAATCATTGATCCCGCAGCACTGCTGCAAGCCATTGAGGACTGCTGCAATGCGTCCGCTGCCAGTCTGCCGACCGGGGCGGAGGTAAAGGACAAATGGTCCAGCGTCGCCTTTCGGGTTGGCGGGCACAATCTGCTTGCCTGCCTCGGCGAGGTTATCGAGACCCTTAAGTACCCGCCATTGACGCAGGTTCCGAACACCAGCGCCTGGGTGCATGGTATTGCCAATGTACGTGGCAAGCTGTTGCCGATAGTGGACCTGAACGCCTTTCTTGGTAAACCGCCGGTAAGTATTTCACCGCGTACCCGTGTACTCGTACTTGACTGTTACGGTTTTTATTCCGGACTGGTTGTCGATGAGGTATTCGGTCTGAAATATTTCCCGGAAACCAACTGCAGGGTAGCACCTGAAACATTCGACACATCACTGTCTGGCTACGTAACACAGGGTTTTTATGTTGATGACAGCTTCTGGGGCATTTTCAGTTTTACCGCCCTGGCAGGGTCGCCGCAGTTTTTGCATACCGCAGTCTAGAAATCATTTTATTGTTTTAACGCAACCATTCACGAACTCGATTAAACGGTCAGGAGACAGGCCATGAATGTAATGAGTAAAGCCAAGTTGCTTGGTAGTGGTAACTGGATGAAGATTCTCACCCTGATGATGTTGTGTTCCGTATGGGCCATGGTGGGTGTGTTCGTAAACGTAAACAAGCAGGCAGAATGGGACCAGGCGCGTCTTGCAAGTACCGGTGAGCAGAAGGTGTTGTCGCAGCGTATCGCGAAGTACACCCTGGCGGCATCTGTCGGTGACTACGAGGCGTTCGAGGCGTTGCAGGCGTCAAAGCAGGAATTCGCCGCTATTCTCAACAAGCAGCTTGCCGAGTTCGAGGCGGACAAGCCATCCATGGAAACACCGGAGTACGTTGCCTATACCGGGCTCGAAAATGTCTGGCGTGGATTTCGATACAGTGTCGATGAGGTGCTGGATGGTCAGATCCTGGTTCTGACTGTTGCCGAGACGGCCAGTGTTACGCGCAATATCATGCCGGAACTGATGCAACATACGCGCGGGGTGGTCGACTCCATGGTCAAGAGTGGTGCGAGTGCCAGCCAGATCAGGAATGCCAGTCAATTATCTGTACTCAGTCAGCGCATCGTTAACAACATCAACAACATCATGACCGGCGAGGGTGCCGAGGCAGCAGCCGTTGCTTTCGCCGAAGATACCGCCGAATTCGGCCGTATTCTTGATGGCATGATGCGCGGCACCGGTGGGATGCAGGCTGTTACCGGCAAGTCTGCCAAGGCCAAGCTCAAGGATATCGCCCTGCTGTTTAGCCAGGTCAGTGACCATGTCGGCGCCGTCGTCGATAACTCCGAAGAATTGACCGGCGTACAGGCGGCAGTCAAGGATATTTCGGCGCGCAGTGAGGTGCTGTTTAACGCGGTACAGGGTCTGCAGTCTGCCTATGCAGCAGCGCCGGGAAATCGCCTTGTTTCTACCGAGCTGGCGTATTTCCTTGGTGCCGTTGCGTTGTTTATCCTGTTCTGGATGGGTTTCGAAACCCTGCGTGATCAGAAGCGCCGCAGCCATGTGGTCGAGGAAGAGAATACCCGCAACCAGGAAGCAATTATGCGTCTGCTCGACGAAATGGGTGGCCTCGCGGAAGGCGACCTGACTGTCAGGACAACCGTTACCGAGGACTTTACCGGTGCAATCGCCGACTCGGTTAACGTCACGGTAGATTCCCTGCGTGGCCTGGTGAAGACCATCAACGATACCTCCACGCAGGTGTCGACTTCCGTGCAGGAAACCGAGGAAATTGCCCGACAGTTGACCCAGGCAAGTAATCAGCAGTCTGAAGATATAACCACTGCCTCATCTGCTATTAACGAGATGGCAACTTCCATGAATGAAGTGTCTGACAATGCCGACGAGTCTTCCAAGGTTGCCATGCGGTCGGTGGAAATCGCGAAGAATGGTGGTGTTGCGGTGCAACGCACCATTGAGGGTATGGATACCATTCGTGAACACATTCAGGAGACCTCCAAGCGTATCAAGCGACTGGGTGAAAGTTCCCAGGAGATTGGTGATATCGTCGAGCTTATTAACGATATTGCCGAGCAGACCAATATCCTGGCGTTGAACGCATCTATCCAGGCGGCCATGGCAGGCGAGGCCGGGCGAGGCTTCGCGGTGGTTGCCGACGAGGTGCAGCGACTTGCCGAGCGATCTGCCAATGCCACCAAACAGATTGAGGCGCTGGTGAAAGCCATTCAGGCCGATACCAATGAGGCAGTGATCTCCATGGAGAAAAGTACCTCGGGCGTGGTCAATGGTGCACAGCTTGCCGAGGATGCCGGTGGTGCACTCGAGCAGATCGAGAATGTCTCGGACCAGCTCGCTGGACTGATTCAAAAGATTTCCGGCTCGGCTGGTCAGCAGGCCGCCATGGCTGGGGACATCTCCTCAACCATGAATGGTATCCAGGCAATAACCTTGCAGGCAGCCGCCGGTTCCGAGCAGACCTCGCGGTCTGTCGGCAACCTGTCGGCGCTGGCGCAGGATCTGGACACGTCGGTTGCAGGCTTCAAGTTGCCGCAATAATACCCGCAGTCAATATAACATCGGATGACATGATCAACTGACCCGTAGCTACAAGCAATATGCAGGCAGGTACGGGTCACCAGGGAAATAGCATGAATGAAGCCATTGATTTCAGTGCCCTGAACTGGGTGCGGCAGGAACTCGGTGAAACCCTCAAGCAGGGTCGGCAATTCCTTGAGGAGTATGCTGAAGGTGATGGCAATGCAGACAGCCTGCATAACTGCATGGCACGCCTGCACGAGGCCCGCGGACCCCTGCGCATGGTCGAACTGCACGGTGCGGATCTGCTGGCCGCGGAAATGGAAGAGGTTGTAAATGATCTCATTCATAAACGCATTGCAGAACCTGCTGCAGCCCAGGAAGTACTGATGCAGGCATTTCTGCAGCTGCCGGATTACCTGTCGCGATTGAAAAGCGGTGAACCCGGCAAGCCGGATGTGCTGCTGCCGTCGATCAATGCGCTGCGGGCAGCCCGCGAGAGTGAACCGCTGGCGGCAAGTGTGTTGTTCAATCCGGACTTGACCCTGCCGCTGCCGGCTTCTGCATTCACACCGGGCACTGCTGCCGATGTACAGTTACTGGCAAAAGCGCAGCGGCCGGTTTGCCAGGCAGGCATGTTGCAGTGGTACCGCGGCGATGAAGGAAACAGTGGTTTGCAGGAGATGCATGCCGTGCTTTCCGGACTGCAGGAAGCATCAGATGATGAAAAGTTGGCGCGCCTGTGGTGGCTGGGAGCCGGCTTTGTCGAAGCGCTGATGCACGGCACGCTGGAAACAACAATCCGGACCAAGCAGTTATTTGGCCAGGTTGATCGGCAGATCAAGCAGCTCATTGATAGTGGTGAGACCGTGTTCAGCGAGCTGGTTCCGGATGCCTTGCTCAAGGAGTTGCTGTTCACAATTTCCGGTGCTGATGATATGTCAGGGCGGATTGGTGAGATCAGGCATAGCTATCACATGCAGAGCACCGATGCGGGCAGCGTGGCCGGTTGCAGTGCCGAATTGCTGGCCACAGTGTCCGCGACTGCTATCGAGGAACTGACACATATCAGTGAAAAACTGGATATCTTTATCCGTACCGGCATGCAGGACATGGCGGACCTGGAGCCCCTCGCCGAGCAGTTACAGTCGCTGTCAAATTCTGTTGCCATGATCGGGCTGGATGAAGCTGGCCAGACATTGTCTGATGATGCCCGGTGCGTCCGGGAGATATGCGAGCAGGGTCAGTCCAGTGACGAAACCGGTCTGATGTCTGTCGCCAGCGGCATGATCGAGGTGCAGGCCGCATTAACCGCACTCAGGGATGGTAAGGCCACGGCAGTACAGGCAGATGCTGACGGTACTCATGGTTACACCGAGGGACTTGATGCCGTTGTCCGCGAGGTTGTCAGTGACATGGCGGCTGCCAGGGAGCATATCAACGATTATCTAAGACAACCGGAGAATGCCGCGGTCCTGCACGATGTACTGGCGTTGCTGAACCAGGTCAGCGGTGGTCTGCGGCTGGCCGGCCAGGAAGAGGTCGCCTCACTGGTTGCAAGCATCGATGACTATGTCGCACATCATCTGGTTAACAAGCCGGCTGTGCCGGGAAGTGAAATGCTGGATACGCTTGCAGATGCGATTTGCAGTATCGAGTTTTATGTCGAAGAGTTGAATGAAAACCGCCTGTATGGTGACACGGTACTTGAGGTTGCCCGTAACAGCGTTGCAAAGCTGGATGAAATGAATGCCAGGCCCGCTGATGCTGCCGCCACAGCGGTGGTCGATGTTGTTGATGAAAGTCCGGCTGAAACCAGCGAGGCGCCGGCCACCAATGCGGTGCAAAATCCTTCGACAGTTATCAGCGGCCTGCAGATTGTTGCAGCCGACGCCGACCCCGAGATTCTCGAAATTTTTATAGAGGAGGCTGCCGGGGAACTGGCTGGTCTTGCCGGGCACATTTCCCGGTGGCAGGTGGATCTGGAAAACAGGGATACACTGGAAGCCATTCGCCGTTCGTTCCATACGCTCAAGGGCAGTGGTCGCATGGTTGGTGTGCTGGCGCTGGGTGAGTTTTCCTGGGAACTGGAGAATCTGCTAAACCGTGTCCTCGATGGCACGATCCCAGCAGATGCACAGCTTGCTGCCCTATATGGCGAGGCATCTACACCGCTGTCGGAACTATTGGCGCAGGTCCGTGATGGCTCACCGGTGCAGACAGATGTCGATGGTATGGTCACGCGTCTGCATGCCTTTACCACCAGCCCGGTGGCTGAGGTCATGGCGCAACCGGAGCCGGTAGCGGAGTCTGTAACCGTTGCTGCAGAGACCGGGGTGCAGGAACCTCCTGTCGCAGGGACAGTCAACGCAGGTGCTGACAATACAAACCCGGCAATGGGTGAATTGCCGGCACTGGCGGCTGATGCCGATCCGGAAATTGTCGAGATTTTCATGGAGGAGGCCTGGGAGGCACATGCCAGTATTGCGGAGCTGCTACTCGCATGGGTGGCCAGCCCGGAGAACAACGAGGCGCTGGAAGCCATTCGCCGTTCCTTCCATACCCTCAAGGGCAGTGGCCGTATGGCAGGTGCCATGCGTGTTGGTGAATTCTCCTGGTCAATTGAGGACCTGCTTAACCGGGTGATCGATGACTCCGTCAGTATTACCGACGGGCTGGTGTCCATGGTTGGTGGTATTACCGGGCCACTGGCTGAATTGTTACAGCAGGTTGATAACGGCCCGGAACCACAGACAGACATCGGTATGTGGATGAATGTCGCCGCAAGCCTGGCACGGGGCGAGCATGCCAGTATTGATGATGTCAGCGATATTGTTGATGCCGGGCTGCAACCGTCACAGAAGGTCGGTGAAACTGTGGATGTCGGGGAGGTCGCGGAGCCAGATACGGTCGTGGTTGATGAAGTGGTGGCCGGGGAAATGCCCGCTCAGGAACAGGGCCTGCTTGATATCTTCTGTCGGGAATGCGGCGAGCAGCTTGAGGTAATTGCGACATTTTTCGATGACTGTGTTCAGTCCGAAGTGGCTTGTATGGTATCAGCACCATTGTACCGTGCATTGCATACGCTTTCCGGCAGTTCGGAATCGGCCGGGGTGTCTGCAATCAGTCACATATCAGGGGCACTCTATACCTGTATTGGTGAACTGGAAGAGCTTGGCAAGCCGGTAGCTGCCGACATACTGAACGTTCTGCATGATGGTGGTATTGCCATGGCTGAACTGGTTGCCCGTCTGCCGGACAAGTCATTTGATGCCGGCCGGGTGGATAACCTGCTTGCGCAGATCACTGCATTGACGCCACTGACGGAACCGGTGACGGCAGCGGCAACTGCGGACATTGAGATTCCGGATGTGGTTGATGAAAACAGTGACCCTGTTGATATTGAGGTGACTGCCGAATCGGAGGCAGTTGCCGATGCTGTCGATTCCGTGGCAGGGCAGGAAACAGGTGATACCCTTGCCGATATCGATCCTGAATTGCTTGAGAGCTTTATCGAGGAGGCGGCAGAGATCATCGATAGCAGTGAGACAACACTGCGTGCTTGGTCTGAATCTCCTGGTCAAGCCAATCTGATGGAGGAATTCCAGCGCCAGTTGCATACCCTGAAGGGTGGTGCGCGCATGGTTGGTTTTATTGCCATCGGCAATTTGAGCCACAGTCTCGAATCACTGCTGGATCGTGTTGTCGATGGCCATGTTCCCGCCTCGGAAAAAATGTTTGGTCTGCTGCAGGATGCGCATGACCGCCTGGCGGTCATGCTGGACCAGGTGCGAGAGCATCAATTGCCGGAAGCGGTTGAGGCACTCGAAACCAGGCTTGACCAGCATGGAACGGAGATGCAGGACCCGGTGGAGGCAACAACGGATATAACCGAAGTTGTGGATACAGAGGCCGTTGCGGAAGCCGGTGAGTCAGTCGTTGTGGATACAGAGGCCGTTGCGGAAGCTGATGTGCCGGTGGTTGAGGAACCGGCGGCTGCGGTTGTTGGCAAGGATGACAAGGTCGCCGTGATGCTCACGGTGCCGGCCGAACCACCCCGGGAGAGTGTAGTTATGCCGCACCGGGTCGAACGTCGCAAGCAATCACGCGTCCGTGGTGACCAGGTCCGTGTACAGTCGGAAGTGCTTGATAATCTGGTTAACAATGCCGGTGAAATCAATATTTATCGTTCACGTCTGGAACAGCAGATCAATGTTTACCGTTTCAACCTGGCAGAGCTGGACCAGACGATTAATCGTCTGCGTGACCAGCTGCGGCAGATGGAGATCGAAACCGAGACCCAGATACTGTTCCGCCACGAGCAGGATGCCGGCGACCGGAACAAGGAATTTGATCCGCTGGAAATGGATCGTTATTCCAACCTGCAGCAGTTGTCGCGGTCGTTGATCGAGAGTATCAGCGATTTGCACAGTATCCAGGAAATGCTCGACAGCACCACACGTGAATCGGAAACCCTGCTGTTGCAGCAGTCGCGTGTCAGTACCGACTTGCAGGAAGGCCTGTTGCATACACGCATGGTCCCGTTTGCGAGTCTCGCGCCGCGCCTGCGCCGTATTGTGCGCCAGTCCGCCAGTGAGCTTGGCAAGAATGCAGAACTCAGTCTGGATGGTGCCGACGGTGAGATGGACCGCACGGTCATCGAACGTATCATCGCCCCGCTGGAGCACATGCTGCGTAATGCCGTGGCGCATGGCATCGAAAAGAGCCCGCGTCGCAAACAGCTCGGCAAGCCGTCAGTTGGCACCGTCATGATTGCCTTTCACAGGGAAGGCCCGGAAATCGTGCTGCAGATCAGTGATGATGGTGGCGGTGTCGATCTTGAGGCAGTGCGGGCGCGGGCGCTGGAGCGGGGCATGATTGACCCGGACACAGATTATCCTGACGGTGAGGTCATGCAGCTTATCCTGCAGACCGGCTTCAGTACTGCCAGTGAGGTGACACAGCTCACCGGCCGTGGTGTTGGTATGGATGTCGTTAACAGTGAGGTCAAGCAGCTGGGTGGCTCGCTGCATATTGACTCGAAGACCGGCAAGGGCACTGTCTTCACGGTACGACTGCCCTATACGCTGGCGATCAACCAGGCTCTGCTGGTGCAGGCCGGTGACGATCCCTTCTGCCTGCCGCTCGGTGGTATCGAAAGTGTTGTGCGGGTTGATCGCGAGGCATTGCTCAAGTGCTATGCATCCGATGAATGCGTACTTGAATATGGCGGCAACAACTATCAGCTCAAGCATCTTGGTGGCCTGCTGGGTACCGGTGATCTGGATACCGATACCACTGCTGGCAGTGCGCCGGTACTGTTGGCGCGTGTTGGTGAAACACGCGTTGCCCTGCAGGTCGAGGCGATGATCGGTAATCGTGAAATTGTCGTCAAGCCGCTCGGTGCGCAGCTCAGCAGTGTTACCGGCGTATCGGGCGCCACGATTCTTGGTGATGGTCGCGTGGTAATGATCCTCGACTTGCCGGCAATCGTGCGCATGGGTGGCAAGCGTGGCCAGGCCGTTGATCAGCGTAGCAGGCAGCAGAAGGGCAAACTTGTGGTCATGGTTGTTGATGACTCGATCACCGTCCGCAAGGTTACTACCCGACTCCTCGAGCGTCGTGGCTTTGAGGTCATCACCGCGAAAGATGGTGTTGATGCCATGGGTGTGCTGCAGGACAGCATACCGGACATGATGCTGCTCGATATCGAAATGCCGCGTATGGATGGTTTTGAGCTTGCAACACATATGCGCAATGATGAACGCCTGCGCCATATCCCGATTACCATGATCACTTCACGTGCCGGTGACAAGCATCGTGAGCGTGCAGCAGAGATCGGTGTAAATCATTACCTCGGCAAGCCGTACCAGGAACACGAACTGCTTGGAACAGTCAATCAATTGGTTGGCATGTCGGATGATATGCCAGCCACCGGCTAGCCCGCTGCAGAAAAGAGGATAGTTGAATGAGTGACGTTAACGGACGGGTTCGCAGTCTCTGGATACCGCTGCGGGATATAAACATGCTGCTGCCACATGCTGCGGTTGCGGAAATCGGTAACTTCCGTGTCCCTGACAGTCAGGACGATTCGCCCGACTGGCTGCTGGGTAATATTCACTGGCGCGGTATGTCGATTCCTGTGATATCGCTGGAAACACTGTGCGCTGAAAGTGCTCCGGTGAACCTGGTGTATTCGCGGCTGTTGATTATCAACTCTGTACATACAGGCAGCAGTGTACCCTTTTATGCTGTCGTGACAGCCGGACTGCCGCGGCCCATGCCATTTGATAATTCTGTGGTGGCCGGTGCTGAGGAATGTAGCCACGAGGCGCTGAAGTGCCGCGTGCAGGTTGATGATGAGCTGGCGATTATCCCGGACCTGGATTATCTGCAGGCGCTACTCGAGCAGCATGTCGACCAGGCTGCCTGACTGGATTCAGCTGAAATCACCCCATAAGATTTGCATGCCGGACAGTGCGGCAAGTGCGGCGGTTTCCGTTCTGAGAATGCGTTGACCGAGCCGGATACCCCGGAACCCCGAGCCTGTTGCCTGTAATTGTTCTTCTGAATTCATGCCGCCTTCGGGGCCGACCAGTAAAACGATATTCCCCCCGGGCGGCTCCAGATCCTGCAATGTGAACTCACTGCCCGGCTGTAGCATCAGTCGCAGACAGTCATCTGTTTGCATGGTCACCCAGTTTCGGTAGTCAACCGGGTCCTGCATGACAGACAGCATCGCCCGCCCGCACTGTTCACAGGCACTGACAACAACACCCTGCCAGTGTTGCCGGCGTTTATCCAGTCGATCACCCGTTAGATGTATCTGGCTGCGCTGCATCCATAATGGCTGGATGGTATTGACGCCCAGCTCAACAGCCTTTTGCAGGATAAGGTCCATGCGGTCGTTACGGGCTATCCCCTGCGCCAGGGTGATGTCCAGGGCAGGTTCGGCAGTTGTTGCCACGGGGGTGTTGATGGCGAGTGTGATTTCCGCGCGGCCAGTGTCCTGCAGACTTGCCATGTATTCATTGCCCTTGCCGTCAAAGACCAGCAATTCAGCGCCGGTGCGCAGCCGCAACACGTTTTTTACATGATGCGCAGGCGGGCCATCAACGCTGAGTGTATTGCCGGCGGCAAGATCCTGCGGGATGTATATGCGGTGGATGCGCATGAGAATTATCAGCGGTATTACCTGGCGAAAGGCGGCAGGCCTGAGAGTATAGGTGACGAGTTGGACCGATTAAGCCTTGCCAGTCTCCAGTCTCCAGCCTTCAGCCTTCAGCCCCAGGTTCTTCCAGATCGCAATCGACGGCTCTGCCTTGTTCAGGGTGTAGAAATGCAGGCCGGGCACACCCTGTTCCAGCAGGCGTGTGCACAGGGCGGTGACCACATCTTCACCAAAGGCGCGAATGGACGCCAGGTCTTCACCGCAGGCCTCCAGTCGTTTGCGGATCCAGCGCGGGATCTCGGCACCGCAATTGTCGGAGAAGCGTGCCAGCTGGTGATAGTTGGTAATTGGCATGATGCCGGGTACGATGGGGATGTCGATGCCGGCGGCCTCGCAGTGGTCGGTAAACCTGAAATAAGCATCCGCATTGTAGAAGTACTGGGTGATGGCGCTGTTGGCGCCGGCTTCGACCTTGCGCTGGAAGTTGGCAAAGTCGCGGTCCGGGCTGGTCGCCTGCGGGTGATACTCGGGATAGGCCGCCACCTCGATATGGAAATGGTCACCGGTTTCCTCGCGGATGAAGGTGACCAGTTCATTCGCGTACCGGAATTCACCGGCTTCCATCGTTCCCGAGGGGATGTCCCCGCGCAGCGCCACCATGTGCCTGATGCCTTCATCCCGGTAGGCGTTGAGTATTCCGCGGATATTTTCCCGTGTCGAGTTGATGCAGGACAGGTGCGGTGCGACCTCGATACCGGATTTCTCCTGGATATCGATAACCGTCTCAAAGGTCCGGTCGCGGGTCGACCCGCCAGCCCCGAAAGTCACCGAAAAGAAACGCGGCTGCAGTTCGGCCAGTGCGAGGCTGGTGTTCTCGAGTTTCACCATACCCTCGGGTGTCTTGGGCGGGAAGAACTCGAAGCTGTAGATCGGAGTGTTTGTTTTCATCAGGGTTCAGAGATGAATGGCGCTTACCTGAAAACCTGGCCACAGAAGCACACGGAAGGACACGGAAATATTTTCAGCAAGGTATTTATTCTTCCGTGTGCGTCCGTGGCCAATTGGGCTTTTATTAAGAGTGGTATCACTTAAGCTAAGTGTTATTCGGTTCAGAGATGATATTTGTTCTCTGCGTCCCTGCGGCGAGAAGATATGCTCAGTAGCGGTAATAGTCCGGCTTGTATGGCCCTTCGACCGGCACGCCGATGTAATCGGCCTGTTCTTGCGACAGTGTCGTCAGGTTGACGCCGATTTTTCCGAGATGCAAACGGGCAACTTCTTCGTCCAGTTTTTTCGGCAACGTGTAGACCTCGTTTTTATACTGGTCGCCGCGGTTCCACAGTTCCATTTGCGCCAGCGTCTGGTTGGTGAAGCTGTTGGACATAACGAAACTCGGGTGCCCGGTGGCGCAGCCCAGGTTGACGAGGCGGCCTTCTGCAAGCAGGATGATGCGCTTGCCATCCGGAAAGATGATGTGGTCCACCTGCGGCTTGATGTTTTCCCACTGGTACTTTTTCACGCCGGCAACATCGATTTCGTTATCAAAGTGGCCGATATTGCAGACAATCGCCTGGTCTTTCATGGCAGCCATGTGATCGTGCCTGATGACATGGTAGTTGCCGGTTGCGGTCACAAAGATATCAGCCTTGTCGGCGGCCTCTTCCACGGTGACAACACGGTAACCTTCCATGGCAGCCTGCAATGCGCAAATGGGATCGATCTCTGTGACCCACACGGAACAGCCAAGCCCCTTAAGTGACTGGGCGCAGCCCTTGCCGACATCACCATAGCCGATGACCAGGGCGGTCTTGCCGGCGATCATGACATCCGTTGCGCGCTTGATGCCGTCTACCAGTGACTCGCGGCAGCCATACAGGTTGTCAAACTTGCTCTTGGTGACCGAGTCATTGACATTGATCGCCGGAAACGGCAGTTCGCCACGTTCCTGCATCTGGTACAGGCGGTGTACGCCGGTCGTGGTTTCCTCGGTAACACCCTGGATGTTCTTGAGGATATTCGAGTACCAGCCGGGTTGCCCGGCAAGGCGTGCCTTGATGGAGTTGAACAGTGATATCTCTTCCTCGCTGGACGGATTGTCGAGCACCGCCGGGTCATTCTCGGCCCTGGTCCCCAGCATGATAAGCATGGTCGCATCACCACCGTCATCGAGGATCATGTTCGGGGTGCCGCCATCGTGCCACTCCATGATGCGGTGCGTGTACTGCCAGTAATCATCCAGTGACTCGCCCTTCCAGGCATACACAGGTATACCGTCTGCGGCAATGGCAGCGGCGGCATGGTCCTGGGTCGAGTAAATGTTGCAGGATGCCCAGCGCACTTCGGCACCGAGTTCCACCAGCGTTTCAATCAATACTGCGGTCTGGATGGTCATGTGCAGGCTGCCGGCAATTCGCGCACCCGTTAACGGTTTGTCGCTGCCGTATTTTTTGCGCAAGGCAACCAGACCGGGCATTTCGGTCTCGGCGATGGCGATTTCCTTGCGGCCCCAGTCCTTCAGGCTGATGTCGGCGACCTTGTAATCAGTTGCCAGGTTTTCTGCGGTTTGTGAACTCATCTTATGTTTCTCTGAATTAAATTAAACGACGTTTTCCTGCGGCTGCAGGCCGGCGGCATCGCGCAGGGTATCGGCTAGGTTGGTGCGTTCCCAGCTGAAACCGCTGTCCTCGCGGCCAAAATGCCCGTAGGCGGCGGTGGCACGGTAGCCGGGTTTCAGCAAGTCGAGCATCTTGACCAGGCTGCGCGGGCGCAGGTCAAAGTGGGCGCGTACCAGTTCCACCAGGCGGTTTTCATCGAGCTGGCCGGTGCCGAAGGTGTTAATACTGATCGATGTGGGTTCGGCGACACCGATGGCATAGGATACCTGGATTTCGCAACGTTCCGCCAAGCCGGCGGCAACGATATTCTTGGCGACGTAGCGGGCGGCGTAGGCGGCCGAACGGTCGACCTTGCTGGGGTCCTTGCCGGAGAAGGCGCCGCCGCCGTGCCGGGCCATGCCGCCGTAGGTATCGACGATAATCTTGCGCCCGGTCAGGCCGCAGTCACCCATAGGGCCGCCAATTACGAAGCGGCCGGTTGGATTGATGTGGATATGTTCCTGCGGGCACTGGTCCAGCCATTCGGCCGGCAGCACCGGCTTGATAATTTCGTCCATGACAGCTTCGCGGACAGCCTTCAGTTCGATGTCCGGGCTGTGCTGGGTCGACAGCACCACGGCATCGATGCCGGCCGGCCGGTCATTCTCGTAGCGGAAGGTGATCTGGCTCTTGGCGTCCGGGCGCAGCCACGGCAGGGTGCCGTTCTTGCGGACCTCGGCCTGGCGTTTGACCAGCCGGTGCGCGTAGGTAATGGGTGCCGGCATCAGCACATCGGTTTCGCTGCTGGCGTAACCGAACATCAGGCCCTGGTCACCGGCACCCTGTTCGCGGTCCTCGGACTCGTTTACGCCCATGGCGATATCCTGTGACTGCTTGCCGATGGCATTGAGCACGGCACAGGACTCCCAGTCGAAGCCGATCTCGGAACTGTTGTAGCCGATATCGCGGACAGTGTGGCGGACGATCGCTTCCAGGTCGACCCAGGCCGAGGTGGTGACTTCACCGGCGATGATGACCATACCGGTCTTGACCAGGGTCTCGCAGGCGACCCGGGCATGCGGATCTTGCTCGAGCATGGCATCGAGTACGGCATCGGAAATCTGGTCGGCGACTTTGTCGGGATGCCCCTCGGATACCGACTCGGAGGTAAATATCTGGAATTCTGACATATTTATTAGTTTCGTATTCAAATGAACCGCCAAGTCTACCCTACGTAAGTGATATTTTCATTAGTACCCTGGTTCACTTACAGTGCGTGTTTGTTTCCCCTTATTCATTAAAAAGGTAACCCATGGTCAGTCTGGAAACTCCCGTATGTGATTTCGGCCAGCCGGCGCCGGATTTTTCGCTCCCCGGTGTCGATGGCAAGATCTGGACCCGGGACGACTGTGCCGGGCCGGACGGCCTGCTGGTGATGTTTATCTGCAACCATTGTCCGTATGTGAAGGCCGTCCGCGACCGGCTGATCCGGGATAGCCGCGAATTACGAGACCGGCATGGCGTGCACAGCGTCGCCATCATGTCGAATGATCCTGGCCAGTATGAAGAAGACAGTTTCGAAAACATGCAGGCCATTGCCCGGGAGCTCGATTTCCCGTTCCCCTACCTGCTGGATGAAACCCAGGCCGTTGCAAGGGCGTACGGCGCGGTCTGTACGCCGGATTTCTTTGGCTATAACAACAGGCTGGAGCTACAGTACCGGGGCCAGCTGGATGCCAGCCGCAAGCAGGCCGCCAGTCCGGATGTCCGGCGTGACCTGTTCGAGGCGATGGTGCAGGTTGCCGCCAGCGGGCAGGGCCCGGCGGAGCAGACGCCCGGTATGGGCTGCTCGATCAAGTGGCGTGACTAGCGGTATAAGTCTGTGATACATAACTATTTGTTATGTATAGATAAATCATTAATTATTTGACATATTCAGGGGTCCCGGAAGGGCTATTGCCGAACGGCGCAAACTAGGGGAAAATAGCGCGCTTCGTCAATCAGGGATAGACAGCAGACGACGACGGCAGCGGATTCCCGTCAGACCCAAAGAATTTCTGTGTGGTGAGGGGCCTCGGTGCAGACTCGCAGCCGGGGCTTTTTTTGCCACTGCGTCCGTGATGAGGGGAGACCCGCTCGGGACGACAACAATGTTTCCGTGCCGCCGGCCTTGCTGGCGCGCACACATAATTCAAAATTGGACAGGAGGAAAACATGGCCCAGCGCAAAGAACTAGCCAATGCGATCCGTGCGCTCAGTATGGATGCCGTGCAGAAGGCAAAATCCGGCCATCCCGGTGCCCCGATGGGCATGGCGGATATTGCCGAAGTCTTGTGGAATGACTATATGCAGCATAACCCGGCCAACCCCGGCTGGGCTGACCGTGACCGCTTCGTACTGTCGAACGGCCACGGCTCCATGCTGATCTACTCCCTGCTGCACCTGACCGGTTACGATCTGAGCATCGACGATCTCAAGCAGTTCCGTCAACTGCATTCGAAAACCCCGGGCCATCCCGAGTATGGTTATGCGCCGGGCGTGGAAACCACCACCGGTCCGCTGGGTCAGGGCATCTCCAACGCTGTCGGCATGGCAACAGCCGAAAAGACCCTGGCCGCGCAGTTCAACCGCGATGGTCATAATATTGTTGATCACAACACCTATGTCTTCCTGGGTGACGGTTGCATGATGGAAGGCATCTCCCACGAGGCCTGCTCACTGGCCGGCACCCTGAAGCTGGGCAAGCTGATTGCCTTCTGGGACGATAATGGTATTTCCATCGATGGCCATGTTACCGGCTGGTTTACTGATGACACGCCAAAACGTTTTGAGTCCTACCAGTGGCACGTGATCCGCGATGTCGATGGTCATGACCCGGACAGCATTCGTGCTGCCATCGAGGAAGCACGTTCGGTTGCCGACAAACCCAGCCTGATCTGCTGCCGCACCGTCATCGGTTTCGGCGCCCCCAATCTGGCCGGTACCCATGACTGCCATGGTGCACCGCTGGGTGACGATGAAATTGCCGCGACCCGTGAAAACATCGGCTGGTCGTATGCACCGTTTGAGGTGCCGGATGAGGTCTATGCCGGCTGGAGTGCGAAAGACAGGGGCGCCCGGGCGGAAGCCGACTGGAACGTCGCGTTTAGTGCCTACAAGGAAGCGCATCCGGAGCTGGCCGCCGAGTTCGAGCGGCGCATGGCGGGCGAGCTGCCGGCTGACTGGAACACGAAGGCGAATGAGTTCATTGCCGCTGTTAATGACAAGGCCGACACCATTGCCTCGCGCAAGGCCTCGCAGAATGCCCTCAATGGTTATGGCCCGCTGCTGCCGGAACTGCTGGGTGGCTCGGCCGACCTGGCCGGTTCCAACCTGACCATCTGGTCGGGCTCCGAGGATATCAACAAGGGCAACGGCGGTAACTATATCTACTATGGTGTCCGTGAATTTGGCATGTCCGCCCTCATGAACGGCATCACTCTGCATGGCGGTTTCATCCCTTACGGCGCGACCTTCCTGATGTTCTCCGAGTACGCCCGTAATGCGCTGCGCATGGCCGCACTGATGAAGATACACAGCATCTTCGTCTACACCCATGACTCGATTGGTCTGGGTGAGGACGGCCCGACCCACCAGGCGGTGGAGCAGACGGCAACCCTGCGCATGATCCCGCGGATGTCGGTCTGGCGTCCCTGCGATGCCGTTGAATCGGCCGTTGCCTGGAAGTCCGCTGTGGATAACACCGGTGGCCCGAGCTGCCTGATCTTCTCGCGCCAGAATCTGCCGCATCAGGAACGAAGCAGTGAGCAGATTGCCGCGATTGGCCGCGGTGGCTATATCCTGCGCGACTGCGACGGAACCCCGGATGCCATCATCATCGGCACCGGCTCCGAGGTCAGCCTGGCGATGGAGGCAGCAGCAGCGCTGTCTGCGAAGGGCAAGAACATCCGTGTGGTTTCCATGCCGTCTACCGATGCGTTCGATTCACAGGACGAGGCTTACCGTGAATCGGTACTGCCTGCAGCTGTCACTGCCCGTGTCGCGGTCGAGGCCGGTGTGACGGATTACTGGCGCAAGTATGTCGGTCTCAACGGCAAGGTGATCGGTATCGATACCTTTGGTGAATCTGCGCCGGCCGGTGATGTCTACAAGCACTTCGGTATCACGGCAGAAAATGTTGCCAGGGCCGTTGAGGACATACTCTAG
>JBDLJX010000049.1:0-19858 GCA_039714155.1 Pseudomonadota bacterium
CGATGCGAGCGCTTGTGGCTCACTACTGTATAACCGTGCCTGGCATGCCGCAGCGCATGACTTAATAAGGCGATCTGGCGATGGTTTAATTTATTTGACAACCTTGGCGCATGCCGCAGCAATTCCTCGGTGCCGCGTTGCTCGGCCATCTTGCGGGCCAGGTACTCATGCAAGGCATAAATCGCCTGCTCAATCACGTCCAACTGATGAATTATGAAATAGGTGGTGTCGTTGTCATCCGTTTCCGAATACAGGTAGGCACGCGCATACTTCGCGGGTGCCTGTTTCAACAGGCGTGAAATCGACACGTATTCCATCAGCCAGTAGCCCGAGCGCGCCAGGCTCCAGTAAAACAGGGCACGCGCGGTGCGGCCATTGCCATCCACGAAGGGATGATCATACCCCAGCATGTAATGCAGCAGGATGGCGCGAATCACCGGATGAACAAACGGCCCGTCATCACGGGTCGCATTGGCAAACTGGCACAATAGCTCCATGCGCCCCGGCAAGGTTTCCGCGTCCGGTGGCTCATGCAGGACGGTCGTATGGTCAACTGTCACCACATTGATGCGCTCATCCGGTTTACGCAGACGACCCGCCGCACCGGGATCAGGTAGAGTCCCTTCGGTGACGATACGGTGCAGCTCAAATACCCGCTCCGGGGTTAAATCGACGCCGCGCAGGTCACGAACCGCCTCCATGGCATAGTAATTATTCAGGATCATCCGCTCTGACTTGTCGCGCGGCCGCCGCCCGCTGCGCAGCATGGCCTTGGCCTCTTCACGCGTGGTGGCGGCGCCTTCCAGCTGGCTGGAGGTAATCGCTTCCTCAATCAATGAACTTACCAGGTAGCGGCCCCGGTCCTCGCCCGAAACCATCGGTGTTTCCATGCCGACATTACCCGCCGCATGCTGATCAATGGTATGCAGCAGCCGCAGCACGGGGTCGGGCATGCCGAACTGAATGGGCCGCTTGTGCTTGTCCTGAAACGGTAGTGACTTTAACAGGCCATCCCGGGCAAAGCGCACGCCCGCCCACCAAACCTCATGCGACAGGCCTTCGGGTGGCGTCCGGTGACGCAGCTCATCCCAGTGCAGGTAGCGATCGCGCACCAGCGGTCCCAAACCCATGATCCGGGACAGGTCTTCCTGCCCGGCAATCAGCGGGCGCCAGGGTGAGGGCGATAAGGGTATCTTCATTGGCTCATGAACTGCTAAATTTGATTAAATTAGCACTTGACTGGCAGTTTAGCTCTAACTGCTAATTCTTGTCAAATTTACAGTTCATTAGCTTTTGGCCCCGGATTTCGCTCCGCTCCATTCGGGCTGCTTACAATATTCCGTTTTATATTATTGGCCCTTCCCCTGATCGGGTAGCTTGCACCGGTTCAGGGTGAATCCGCCGGGACACTGGAATGCCGGGGTCAGGGTGGCTTCTCAAGACCGTTGGCCGCAGGGATGCGGCCATCGAGCGTACGACATACAGGGATGTATAAGTGTCGCGGGAGGCAGGATGCCGGGAGCGACCAGGGATGTACTTGCAGCGTGTCTTGAGAAGCCACCCTGGCCTTGGGCATGTTGACCAACAGGATAATCCGGTAAGGTGAATCAGGGTCACTGGCCACCGGTAGATGAAAGCGGGCAAGGCGAAGACAATGAACAGACATTCGCTCAAAAAACGGCTGGTTGGCTGCCACAATGGCCAAGGCCCGCAGCAGCCGGACGGCAGCGGGGAACCCCGCGGATTTGAACAATCAGGCCAGCACGGCCGCACACACGGCCAGCAGTCCACCCGGGAACAGGCCGAGGCCAAGCACGGCCAGGCCGTTGAGGCTCATGGCAATCTGCATATCGGCGCTGACCCTGAGTGGTTCTTCGGATTCGCTGCTGTCGAAATACATCAGCTTGATCACGCGCAGGTAGTAGAACGCACCGATTATGGAGAACAATACCGCAACCAGCGCCAGCCATACCATGTCGACATGGATGACGGCCTGCAGCACCGACAGCTTGGCGTAGAAACCGACCGTCGGCGGCACACCGGCCATGGAAAACATCAGGATCAGCATCATGAAGGCAAACCACGGACTGCGGTCATTCAGGCCCTTGAAGTCGTCCAGCCGGTCGGCCTCGAAGCCGGCGCGGCTGAGCAGGATGATCATGCCAAAACCGCCGATCGCCATCAGTGCATAGGTAATGGCGTAGAACATGGCGGCGGAATAGCCTTCCGTGGTTCCGGCCAGCAGGCCCAGCACCAGGAAACCGACATGCGAGATGGTGGAATACGCCAGCATGCGTTTGATGTTGGTCTGGGCAATGGCAATGACATTACCGATTACCAGCGACAGCACCGCCATGATGGTCAGCATCTGGCTCCAGTCACCAACCAGTCCGCCAAGGGTCTCCTGCAGCAGGCGGATGGCCATGGCAAAGGCAGCGATCTTGGGCGCGCTGCCGATAAACAGGGTCACCGGTGTCGGTGCACCCTGGTAGACATCCGGCACCCACATGTGAAACGGCACGGCACCGAACTTGAAGGCCAGGCCAACCACGATAAAGCACAGCGCGAACACCAGGATGATGCCCGGTTCCTCGGTCGCGGCCAGTGCCGCCGAGATCTCGCCGATATCGAGGCTGCCGGTAGCGCCGTAGAGCATGGAAAGACCGTACAGCAACATGCCCGAGGCCAGCGCACCCAGCACGAAGTACTTCATGGCGGCCTCCGAGGCATCCGCCGAGTCACGGTTGAACGCGACCAGCACATACAGCGACAGTGACAGCAGCTCCAGGCCAAGGTAGACCGTCAACAGACTGTGCGCCGACACCAGCACCTGCATGCCGAGCACGGCAAACAGGCCGAGCACGTAGAACTCGCCCTTGAAGATATCGCGCATGACCAGGTAACTGCGCGAGTACATGAACACGCCAAAGGTGATCAGGAATATGCTGGTCTTCAGCAGCGCCGCCATGGGGTCGCTGACAAAGGTGCCATTCAATACCACGACCGTTGCATTATCGATCATGCTCCAGCTGATCAGGGCGGCCACCAGCAAGGTAAGTTGTGACAGCGCATAGCTGACGACGCGGCGTTCGTCAGGCAGGAAGGCATCAACCACCAGGATGATGCAGGCCATGCCGAGTACGAACATCTCGGCCATCAGGGGTGAAAAATCGGATAACAGAATATTCATGCCTGATCCCCTACGGTGCAGCGCCCATCAGCGCCAGGCCGGCGGCTTCCGGCGGCAGCTTGCTTGCCGACACATGCAGCAGCAGGTTATCGACACTGGCGTGCATGACCTCGACCAGCGGCTCCGGCCAGATTCCGAACAGCAGCACCACGGCCGCGAGGCTCGCCAGCACGACGAATTCACGGGTATTGATGTCCTGTAGCTGCATGACCTTGTCATTGGCAACATCACCGAAGATCACGCGCTTCACCAGCCACAGGCTGTAGGCGGCACCCAGGATCAGGGTGCTCCCGGCGATGAAGGCAAACCAGGGGTTTGCCTTGAAGCTGGCCAGGATCACCATGAACTCGCCGACGAAACCGGAGGTCCCCGGCAGACCGGAATTGGCCATGGCAAACAGCACCATGAAGCCGGCGAACACCGGCATGGTATTGGCAACACCGCCGTAGTCACTGATCTGGCGGCTGTGGAGCCGGTCATACAGCACGCCGACACACAGGAACAGGGCGCCGGAGATAAAACCGTGCGAAATCATCTGCACCATGCCGCCTTCCATGCCAAGCGCCGCACCCTGCACACCGCCACTGTTGTCCAGCAGTGTAAATACCAGGAACACGCCCAGCGTCACAAAGCCCATGTGGGCGATGGACGAATAGGCGATCAGCTTCTTCATGTCTTCCTGCACCAGTGCGACAAAACCGATATAGGCCACGGCCACCAGCGACATCAGGATGATCACCCAGTCGAGCGCATGACTCGCATCCGGTGTGATCGGCAGGCTGAAGCGCAGAAACCCGTAACCGCCGATCTTCAGCATGATGGCCGCCAGGATCACGGAACCACCGGTCGGCGCCTCGACGTGCGCATCCGGCAGCCAGGTGTGCACCGGCCACATCGGCACCTTGACGGCAAACGCCAACAGGAAGGCGATAAAGATGAGAATCTGTTCAGTCATGCCCAGTGGCAAGTGATGGAAATCAAGAATGCTGAAGCTGCCGGACTCGAGGTACATGTAGATCAGTGCGACCAGCATAAACACCGAACCGAAGAAGGTATAGAGGAAGAACTTGATAGTGGCGTAGACACGCCGCGGCCCGCCCCAGATACCGATGATCAGGAACATCGGCACCAGCATGGCTTCCCAGAAGACATAGAACAGCACGGCATCCAGCGATGCAAACACGCCGTTCATCAGGCCTTCCATGATCAGGAACGCCGCCATGTACTGGCCGGTCTTGTTCTGGATGACGTCCCAGCCGGCAATCACCACCAGCACGGTGGTAAAGGTGGTCAGGATAATCAGCGGCATGGAAATGCCATCGACACCAAGGTGGTAGTTGGCATGAATCGCGGCAATCCACGGCAGTTGTTCCCCGAACTGCATGGCCGCGGTGGCCATATCGAAATTCGTGTACAACAGCAGGCTAAGCAGGAAGGTCAACAGGGAAACAATCAGCGCCATCTGGCGGCTGGCGGTGTTGCCCACCGCACCCATTGCCAGCACGGCGATACCACCGGCGACCGGCAGCCAGATGAGCAGGCTCAACAGCGGGAAGTCGGTCATGCAACACCTCCCGACAGGAATACGAACCAGGCCAGCAGCAACAGCAGGCCGATAATCATGCTGAAGGCGTAGTGATACAGGTAGCCGGTTTGTACGTGGCGGACCACGCCGGCCACCCAGCCGACCACGCGGGCACTGCCGTTCACAATCAGGCCGTCGATGATGACCGTGTCACCGATCTTCCAGAGCAACTGCCCTACTCCGCGCGCGCCACCGGCGAACACATAGTCATTGAACTCATCGGCATAGTACTTGTTGATCAGCAACTGGTAGATGCCGCGGAAACGCTGCCGCAGGTTGTCGGCGATGGCCGGCTTCTTCATGTAGATGTACCAGGCAGTGACAACGCCGGCGATCGCCAGGTAGATGGCCGGACCACCAAAGGCATGCAGCACGAAAGCGACCGGGCCGTGGTAATGCTCGCCAATGCCGGTCAACACGTCGTTGTTCGGGGCGACGTGAATGACGCCGTTAAAGTAATCACCGAACACCACCGGGTCGATCCAGTAACCGGAGATAACCGATGGAATGGCCAGCAGCACCAGCGGCACCCAGACCACCCACGGTGTTTCATGCAGGTGCTCGCGGGTATGGGCATCCATGCGCGGCTTGCCATGGAACACCAGGAAGTACATGCGGAAGCTGTACAGCGCGGTAATAAAGACACCGAGCAGCACCATCCAGTAGACCAGCCCGGCGACCGGCAGCTGCGAGTGATGCACGGCCTCGATAATCGTGTCCTTGGAATAAAAGCCGGCAAAAAACGGGGTGCCGATCAGCGCCAGCGAACCGATCAGCGAGGTGATCCAGGTAATCGGCATGTACTTGCGCAGGCCACCCATGTTGCGAATGTCCTGGTCATGGTGCATGGCGATGATGACGGAACCGGCGCCAAGGAACAGCAGCGCCTTGAAGAAGGCATGCGTCATCAGGTGGAAGATACCGGCAGCATAGGCCGAGGCGCCGAGCGCCACCGTCATGTAACCGAGCTGCGACAGGGTTGAATAAGCGACCACGCGCTTGATGTCATTCTGCACAATACCGAGGAAGCCCATGAACAGCGCCGTAATGGCGCCAATGACCATGACAAAGGTCAGTGCGGTCACAGACAACTCGAACAGCGGCGACATGCGCGCCACCATGAAGATACCGGCGGTCACCATGGTCGCGGCATGAATCAATGCGGAAATCGGCGTCGGACCTTCCATCGAGTCCGGCAGCCAGACATGCAACGGCACCTGTGCCGACTTGCCCATGGCGCCAATGAACAACAGGATGCAGATGACGGTCATCAGCTGCCAGTCAACCCCGGAGAACAGCTCGATGGTAGTGCCGGCCATACCGGGGGCCGCAGCGAATACGGTCGCATAATCCATGCTGTTGAAGAAGGCATAAATAGCGGCAATACCGAGCAGGAAACCAAAATCACCGACACGGTTGACCAGAAAGGCCTTCAGGTTGGCGTAGATTGCCGTCGGACGCGTATACCAGAAACCGATCAGCAGGTAGGACACCAGGCCTACCGCTTCCCAGCCGAAGAACAGCTGCAGGAAGTTGTTCGCCATGACCAGCATCAGCATGGAGAAGGTAAACAGTGCGATGTAACTGAAGAAACGCTGGTAGGACGACGGCGCACCCGCCTTCGAGTGGGCCGGCCAGTTATGGTCATCATCCGCCATGTAACCGATGGTATAGATATGCACCATCAACGAGACAAACGTCACCACGGTCATCATCAACGCAGTGAGGTTGTCGATCAGGAAGCCGACCTCGAAAATCACGCCGTCGGACACCAGCCAGGTATAGACACTGCCATTGAACGCCTCGGCACCATCGATGGCAAAGTGCTTGAGGACAACCAGTGACAGCACAAAAGAGAGGCCGACACCGAGGATGGTAACGGTGTGCGCACCGACACGGCCGATCTGTTTGCCGAACAGGCCGGCAATGATGGCGCCGATGAGCGGGGCCAGCGGGATGGCGAGAAATATGTTTTCCATGGACATCAGGATCAGCCCTTCATGGTATCCAGGTCATCGACATTGATGGTCTGCCGGTTGCGGAACAGCACCACCAGGATCGCCAGGCCAATCGCGGACTCGGCGGCGGCCACCGTCAGGATAAAGAACACGAACACCTGCCCGGCCACATCACCGAGAAAATAGGAAAAGGCGATAAAGTTCATGTTCACGGCCAGCAGCATCAGCTCGATCGCCATCAGCAGGATGATGACATTCTTGCGGTTCAGGAAGATCCCGGCGACGCTCAGGCCGAACAGGATGGCACCCAGGATCAGGTAATCGGACAGGGCAATCATGACTGTTTCTCCTCTGCCTTCATCTTCACCAGCCGCACGCGGTCTTCAGGCTTCACCGCGACCTGGTCAACCGGGTTCTGTGTCCTGGTGTCGGGCCGCTTGCGCATGGTCAGTACAATTGCCGCAATGATCGCCACCAGCAGGATCACGGCAGCAACCTCGAACGGGTAGACATAATCGGTGTACAGCACACTGCCGAGTTCACGGGTATTGCTGTAATCCGCGCCGTGCCGTGCCGGGATGGCGACCACCTGGGCGCCGAAGTTCTTTACCCCCAGTACCATGAACATTTCGGCAAAGATCAGCAGTGCCACGCTAAAGCCCACCGGCAGGTATTTCACAAAGCCTTCACGCAATGGCGATACATTGATATCCAGCATCATGATCACAAACAGGAACAGCACCATGACCGCGCCGACATAGACCAGCACCAGTGCAATGGCAAGAAACTCCGCTTCCAGCAACAGCCACAGGCCGGCGCAGGTAAAAAATGCCAGCACCAGGTGCAAGGCTGCGTACACCGGGTTGCGCACGGTGATCACGCGTCCGGCCGCGAACACCAGGATCACGGCAAACACGTAAAAGACAAATCGTTCAAAATCCATAACGCTTACCTGTAGACCGCATCCTGCAGACGGTCTTTTGCAATCTGCTCTTCATACCGGTCGCCGATCTCGAGCAGCATCTCCTTGGTCATGATGTTTTCACCACGGTTCTCGAAGCTGTATTCAAAGTTGCGCGTCTCGACGATGGAATCGACCGGGCAGGATTCCTCGCAGAAACCGCAGTAGATACACTTGAACAGATCGATTTCGTATTTGGTGGTACGCCGGGTACCGTCCTCGCGTTCTTCCGCCTCGATGGTAATCGCCAGTGCCGGGCATACCGCCTCGCACAGTTTGCAGGCAATGCAGCGTTCCTCACCATTCGGGTAACGGCGCAATGCATGCAGGCCGCGGAAACGGTTCGATTGCGGCGTCTTTTCCTCCGGATATTGCACCGTGATCTTGCGCTTGAAAAAATGCCTGCCGGTCACTCCCATGCCCTTGCGCAGCTCGGTCAATGCCAGACTTTTCAGGAAGTTGGTGAATCTATCCATAATCTGCCTCAATCAAACCAGGGCCACACGTTGCCAACCACCATGCCACCGGCCACGACCAGCCAGACGATGGTAATCGGGATCAGCACCTTCCAGCCGAGCCGCATGATCTGGTCATAGCGATACCGCGGGAAAGTCGCGCGGAACCACAGGAACAGCAACAGGAAGAACGAGGTCTTGAACAGCCACCAGTGAATACCGGAATCCAGCAGCATGCCAATCACCGGCCATTCAAACACACTCTCCGGCACAATCCCCTGCAGCGGTGTCAGCCAGCCACCCATGAACATCACTGCGGTCAGTGCGGCGATCAGGATCATGTTGGCGTATTCCGCCAGGAAGAACACGGCAAACGCCATGCCGGAATATTCAACGTGGAAACCGGCGACGATTTCCGATTCACCCTCGGCGACGTCAAACGGCGCACGGTTGGTCTCGGCCACACCGGATATAAAGTACACCATAAACAATGGCAACAACGGCAACCAGAACCAGTGCAGCACACTGCCCTGCTGGGCCTGCACGATATCGACCAGGTTGAGACTGCCGCCGGCGATCAACACACCGACCAGCGCAAAGCCCATGGCAATCTCATAGGCAACGATCTGGGCCGCGGAACGCATGGCACCCAGGAAGGCGTACTTTGAATTCGATGCCCAGCCGGCGATGATGACGCCGTACACACCGACCGAAGTCAGCGCGAGGATATATAAAAGACTGGCGTCGATGTTGGCCAGCACCAGCGTATCGGTAAACGGTATGACCGCCCACGCGGCCAGCGCCGGGGCAATGGAAATCATCGGCGCAATCAGAAACAGGAAACGGCTGGAATTCGTCGGTACGACGATTTCCTTCATCAGCAGTTTCAGGGCATCGGCAATCGGCTGCAGCCAGCCACGCGGCCCGACCCGGTTCGGTCCGATGCGCACCTGCATGTAGCCGATGATCTTGCGCTCGGCAAACGTCAGGTAAGCAACACCCAGCATCAGCGGGATCAGAATCGCTACGATCCTGAGTGTTATGAAAAACGGCTCCCTGATCAGTTCCCAGAATTCAGCCATAGCGGTCTCGTCCGTTTATCCTTATGCACGCTCGACCCGGATGGCGCCGAAACACGGCCCCAGTCCTGCGGCTGCCGGGATGCCGGTCGGCAGCCAGATACAGCCCCCGGGTACGCGCTCGTCGATATCCAGAGACATCGTGACGCTGGTACCGTCCTGGCTGACGCGGATACTGCCAGCACCAATGAGCCCACTGGCCTCGGCCTGGCTGGTACACATCCTCACTGTGTTCGCGGTCAGCGCATCCGGGGTTGCCTGCAGTGAGGCCGCCCGCCGCACCAGCGCATCGGCAGCATGAATCGGGATATCACCAATACGCTCGATGCCGTCCGCCGCCGCGGATGATGTCGTGATTGCAGCACCGGCCCCGGCAGTAAACGCCGCGGCATCGATCTCGCGATGCAGTGCATCACGGACTTCCCCGGAGGTGTTGTAATCGAAACCGTCGAGTTCCAGCAGGTTGCCCAGCACCCGCAGCACCTTCCAGCCGGGACGGCTGTCAGCATACGGCCGGGCAACGCCGGCGAAACTCTGCCAGCGACCCTCGAGGTTCACGAAGGTGCCGGAGGTTTCGGCAAACGGGCCGATGGGTAACAACACGTCGGCATTGTTCTTCATGGTCTCACTGGCCCAGGGACTGAACGACACGACAAATTCCGCCGCGGTTACCGCCTTCATGGCGGCCTCGCCATCCCAGCAATCATGTTCCGGCTCGACGCCGAACAGGACATAGGCCTTGCGTGGCGCGCTACACATTTCGTATGCCGTCGATCCGGCCGTGGTGATTGCTGCCCCGCCCGGGCCGCGATGCGGCAGCGTACCGGCCAGCCAGCCACCGACGCTGTTGGCTGCCTCCGGCAGGAAACCGGGGATTGCACCACTGGCAGCAGCAATCGCGTCAGCCAGTGCCCGCAGTGCGGATGCCTGCGGATGCGCCGCGGCGGTATTGCCGAGTAACACCGTTGCCTTGTCGGCATCCTTCAGCGCCGTTGCCATGGCGCGTTGCGAGTCGGATGGTGTAGCGGCAGCCACCAGTGTGCGCAGTGCATCCGGCAAGGTGTTCGCCGTATCCAGGAAGCACGCGGCAATGCCGGCCAGTTCGTGCAGCATGCGTGACGGCGCGACAATCGCCTTTGCATACACCGGCAGGTTAAATTCGTAGTCGAGCGGGTTCACGAACATGACGCTGGCACCGGCCATGGCCGCCTTGCGCAGGCGATGCCCGGCAATCGGCTGTTCCTTGCGCGGGTTGGCGCCAACCACCAGCACCGCATCAACCTGCTCCAGGTCTTCCAGTGACTGGCCAAGCATCGGGCTCAGTGGCGCACTGTCCTGGTCGGCAAAGTCTGCCCGCCGCAGGCGATGATCAATATTGTTGCTGCCGAGTCCACGCGTGACGGCCTGCAGCAGGTACAGTTCTTCCAGTGTGGAGGTCGGCGCGGCCAGCACCCCCAGCTGCTCTGCGCCATATTGTGTCAGCGTGGCCCTGAGTCCATCGACCGTGGCCTTGAGTGCGGTGTCCCAGTCGGTCGCCTGCCAGCGGCCATTGACCTTGACCATTGGCGCCGTCAGGCGGTCATCGGCATACAGGCCTTCATAACTGAAGCGGTCACGGTCGGACAGCCAGACCTCGTTGATCTCCTCGTTCTCGCGCGGCACCACGCGCATGACCTCGCCGTTGCGGGTATGCACATACAGGTTGGAGCCAATCGAGTCATGCGGTGCCACACTGGCGTGCTGCTGCAGTTCCCAGGCGCGCGCCTTGAAGCGGAACGGCCTGGAGGTCAGCGCACCCACCGGACACACGTCGATGACATTGCCGGACAGTTCCGATTCCAGCGAACCCTCGATATAGGTCCCGATTTCCATGTTCTCGCCGCGGCCGGTGGCGCCCAGCTCCATCTTGCCGGCCACTTCCTGCAACATGCGGATACAGCGCGTGCAGTGGATACAGCGGGTCATGTCGGTGGCGATCAATGGACCGATGAACTTGTCCCTGACGACCCGTTTCTTTTCGGTGAAGCGTGATATGTCACCACCGTAACCAAGCGCCAGGTCCTGCAGTTCGCACTCGCCGCCCTGGTCGCAGATCGGGCAATCCAGCGGGTGATTAATGAGCAGGAATTCCATGATGGCCTTCTGCGCACCCCTGGCCAGTTCGGATTGGGTGAAGATCTTCATGCCGTCAGCCACCGGCGTGGCGCAGGCCGGCAGCGGTTTCGGTACGTTCTCGACCTCGACCATGCACATGCGGCAGTTGGCAGCGATCGACAGTTTCTTGTGATAGCAAAAGCGCGGCACACTGATGCCGGCAGCATCGGTCACCTCGATAATCATGGCGCCCTTGCGTGCCGGGTAAGGCACACCGTCGATCTCGACGGTGACGGCGTCTTCCGGCGGGATCTCGGGACGCGCACTCATGCCGCGGCTCCTGTTTTGTCAGCGCCATCACCGACCATGCAACACTTGTGGGTGATGTGATATTCGAATTCGTCACGGAAATGCTTCAGGAAACTCTGTACCGGCCAGGCCGCGGCATCGCCAAAGGCGCAGATGGTACGACCCTCGATCTGACCGGCGGCGGATTCCAGCAGGTCCAGATCTTCCGGTTTGCCCTGGCCTTCCTCGATGCGCTTGATGACGCGGTGCATCCAGCCGGTACCCTCGCGACACGGTGTGCACTGGCCGCAGGACTCCTTGAAATAGAAACGCGAAATGCGCAACAAGGCACGCACCATGCAGGTGGAATCGTCCATCACCATGACACCACCGGAACCCAGCGCGGAACCGGCCTTTGACAGCGAGTCATAATCCATGTCGCAGTCCATGACGACAGCGGCCGGCATAACCGGCATGGAGGAGCCACCGGGAATCACAGCCTTCAGTTCATGGCCATCACGCACGCCACCGGCCATTGCCAGCAGCTCACGGAATGGTATCCCCATCGGCACCTCGAAGTTGCCCGGCTTGTTGACATGCCCGGAGACGGAAAAGACTTTCACACCGCCGTTGTTCGGCTTGCCAAGCTCGAGGAACCACGGGCCGCCGTTGCGCATGATGGCCGGTACCGAGGCCAGCGTTTCGGTGTTGTTGATGGTCGTCGGTTTGCCGTACAGGCCGAAGTTGGCCGGGAACGGCGGCTTGAAGCGCGGCTGGCCCTTCTTGCCTTCCAGCGATTCCAGCAGTGCGGTTTCCTCGCCGCAGATGTAGGCACCCGCGCCGAGATGGGAATAGAGCTCAAGATCGACCCCGGAACCGAGCAGGTCGCGGCCGAGGTAGCCGGCCTCGCGCGCCTCGGCAAGCGCCTGTTCGAAACGCTCGAACGGTTCATGGTGGAACTCGCCACGCATGTAGTTGTAGCCGACCGTCGCGCCCATGGCGTAACCGGCAATCGCCATGCCCTCGATCAGGGCGTGCGGGTTGTAACGCAAAATATCGCGGTCCTTGCAGGTGCCCGGTTCGGACTCATCCGAGTTGCAGACAATATACTTCTGCACCGGCGCGTTGCGCGGCATGAAACTCCACTTCAGGCCGGTCGGGAAACCGGCGCCGCCGCGGCCACGCAACCCGGACGCCTTGACCTCCTCGATGATCTTGTCGGGGTCGGTCTTCTCTTCGAGAATCTTTTTCCACGCCTGGTAGCCGCCGACCCTGAGATAGTTCTCCAGTGTCCACGGTTCATCAAACTGCAGCGTGTCGAAACAGACCTGTACTGTCATGCCTTACTCCAGCGCATCCAGGATCTCATCCACCTTCGCCGGGGTGAGATTCTCGTGGTAGTGGCCATCGATGGCCATCATCGGGCCACCCGCGCAGGCGGCGAGGCATTCTTCCTCGACCTTCAGGGTGATGCGGCCATCCGCTGTGGTTTCGCCCAGCCTGATGCCGAGTTTGTTCTCGATGTGCGTGACGATGTTGTCCGCACCGCACAGCATGCAGGCAATGTTCTTGCACACGGCAATCATGTGCCGGCCCACCGGCTCCAGCTCGATCATGGAATAAAAGGTGCCGACCTCGTAGACGCGCACCCGCGGCATGTCGAGGTAGTCCGCAACCGCATCCATCAGTTCACGGCTGACCCAGCCGCCGTTCTGTTCCTGCACGATATGCAGCGCCGGCAGGACGGCGGACTGGCGCTGCTCTGGCGGATACTTCACGATCCAGGCATCGATCTTCGCGAGTGATGCCGCGCTGATCGGGTTGCTGGTATCCATTTGCGCACTCATCAGCGATCGATCTCCCCGAAGACGATGTCCTGTGTGCCGATAACGGCCACCACGTCGGCCAGCATGTGGCCACGGACCATTTCATTCAGGCCGGCAAGATGCGGGAAGCCGGGCGCGCGCACCTTCAGACGATACGGCTTGTTGGCGCCATCGGAAACGATGTAGACACCGAACTCACCCTTTGGATGCTCGATCGCGGCATAGGCCTCGCCTTCCGGGATGCAGAAGCCCTCGGTAAACAGCTTGAAGTGGTGGATCAGGGCTTCCATGTCGCCTTTCATTTCCTCGCGAGGTGGCGGGGCCAGCTTGTAATCGTCCACCATTACCGGGCCGGGGTTGTTGCGCAGCCAGTCGATACACTGCCGGATAATACGGTTGGACTGGCGCATCTCCTCGATGCGTACCAGGTAACGGTCATAGCTGTCGCCGGTCACACCGACCGGGATGTCGAACCGCATGCGGTCGTAGACTTCATACGGCTGCTTCTTGCGCAGATCCCACTCGACGCCGGAACCGCGCAGCATCGGGCCGGTAAAGCCCATTTGCATGGCGCGCTCGGGGGTCACCACACCGATACCAACCGTACGCTGTTTCCAGATGCGATTGTCCGTCAGCAGGGTTTCGTACTCATCCACGCAGCCCGGGAAGCAGTCGGTGAATGCCTCGATGAAATCCAGCAGGGAACCCTGGCGGTTTTCATTCTTCCGGTCGACTTCCTTCTGGCTGTGCCATTTCGATGCCTCGTACTGTGGCATCCGGTCGGGCAGGTCGCGGTAGACACCACCGGGCCGGTAATAGGTCGCATGCATGCGCGTGCCGGAGACTGCCTCGTAGCAGTCCATCAGGTCCTCGCGCTCGCGGAAGGTGTACAGGAACATGGTCATGGCGCCGATGTCGAGACCATGCGCACCCAGCCATAACAGGTGGTTCAGGAGGCGGGTAATTTCGTCGAACATGACGCGGATATACTGCGCACGGATCGGCACCTCGACGCCCAGCAGTTTTTCCATCGCCAGCACATAACCGTGCTCGTTGCACATCATGGAGACATAATCGAGCCGGTCCATGTAGCCGATACTCTGGTTCCAGGGCTTGCTCTCGGCCAGCTTCTCGGTGCCGCGGTGCAACAGGCCAATGTGCGGGTCGGCGCGCTCGATAACCTCGCCGTCCATCTCCAGCACCAGGCGCAGTACGCCGTGAGCCGCAGGATGCTGCGGCCCGAAGTTGAGCGTGAAATTGCGGATCTCGGCCATGGCTAGTCACTCGCCTCCGCCGCATCTTCTGCTTCAGTCTCGCCGGCATCGGCGACCGGCGGTGCCTCGACCTTCGCTGCACGGATGACTTTCGGTACCAGCACGCGCGGCTCGATACTGACCGGCTGGTAGATGACGCGTTGCTTCTCGGCGTCGTAGATCACCTCGACATTGCCACTGAGCGGGAAGTCCTTGCGGAACGGATAGCCGATAAAGCCGTAGTCGGTCAGCAGGCGCCGCAGATCCGGGTGACCTTCAAACAGAATGCCATAGAGATCAAAGGCCTCACGCTCGTACCAGTTGGCACAATTCCACACCGGGGTAATGGACGGCACCACCGGCAGATCATCATCCGGCGCATACACCTTGAGGCGCAGGCGCTGATTATTTTTTATGGACAGCAGGTGCATGACGGAGGCAAAGCGACGCGCCTCGCGCGGCTTTTCGACGACCAGATCATCGGTTCGCGCTGTCAGACGGCCGGCGGTCCGGGCATCAACCCCGCGGCTGAAACCGGAACCGGTGGATTCCCCGGTGACCCACTCATCCTTGCCATAGTTGGCATAATCGACACCGCACAGGTCAATCAGGATTTCAAAGCCGAAGCCGGCATCATTACGCAGGGCGGTGGCCACCTCGATCAGGGCATCCGGCGCCACTTCGGCAGTGACTTCGCCCACATCGACACTGACGGACTGCAGGCGGTCGCCGAATTTTTCCTGCAGTTTATCTGCCAGTGCACTGGTATCTGTCATGGAATCGCCCCTTAACGGGCTATCGTGTTGGTGCGTTTGATCTTGTTTTGCAGCTGCATGATGCCGTACAGCAGCGCTTCTGCCGTTGGCGGACAGCCGGGCACGTAGATGTCGACCGGTACAATGCGGTCACAGCCACGCACCACGGAATAGGAATAATGGTAATAACCGCCGCCGTTGGCGCAGGAGCCCATGGAGATGACCCAGCGCGGCTCCGCCATCTGGTCGTAAACCTTGCGCAGGGCCGGCGCCATCTTGTTGCACAGCGTGCCGGCAACGATCATCACATCGGACTGGCGCGGGCTGCCGCGGAAAATAATCCCGAAACGGTCGAGGTCATAGCGCGAAGCACCCGCCTGCATCATTTCAACGGCACAGCAGGCCAGACCAAAGGTCATCGGCCACATGGAGCCGGTGCGGGCCCAGTTGATCAGGGCGTCGGCCGTGGTCGTGAAATAACCTTCCTTGAAGACACCCTCTATTCCCATTCCAGCGCCCCCTTCTTCCATTCATAGATGAAACCGATCACCAGGATGCCGAGAAACACCATCATGGCAAGGAAACCGAACATGCCGATGGACTCGAGCACTACGGCCCAGGGAAACAGGAAGGCAATCTCGAGGTCGAAAATGATGAACAGGATGGCAACGAGGTAGTAGCGCACATCGAAGCGCATGCGGCTGTCTTCAAAGGCCTCGAAGCCGCATTCGTAAGGTGACAGCTTTTCACTGTCGGGCTTGTAGGGCGCCAGGATGAAGCCGGCAACGATGGGCAGAACACCAATGGCAATGCCGATGGAAATAAATATCAGGATTGGCAGATAGTTTTCCAGCATGTAAAAAACCGCCTCGTGCGCCGTGGTCCGGAACAACCGGCGCCTTCCCTTGTGTTATTAGGTATGCGTCTGAACCGGAAAAAAGATTGTGCAGTCTAGGCCAGAGGCGCAACGGGTGTCAAGTCGATACATTATCAATTATATATTATATATCAATTAGTTATACTGTTTTCTGGGGGTATAAAAAAACCGGATAGATACCCCTTTATGGGGGCTATGCATGGTGCCGATGGCCGGAGTCGAACCGGCACGGCTTGCGCCACTGCCCCCTCAAGACAGCGTGTCTACCAATTCCACCACATCGGCTAATACAAAGCGGGTAACGCCGTTACCCGGAAGACGGCTTACTGCGGCAAATCATCTGCACCGGCGGCCGGGGCATCGTTAGCGGCCGGCTCGTCATTGGCCGCCGGAATGTCTTCTTCAACTACCGTTTCTGTAATGATTTCAGGTACATCACCCGGCTGCGCCTGGTCTTCTGCCGCCTTTTGCTCGAGGGCTTCGATAACCTTCTCTGCATCAGCAGCCTGCCGGTCCTCAACGGCCTGCTGCTCGATCTGGTCGGCAACGCTCTGCGGCTCGCTGTCCATGTTTTGACGAATCAGCGGCGAGGCGATCAGCAGGCAATTGATAAAAAAGACGGCCGCAAGAAAACCGGTGGCCTTGGTGAAAAAAGACCCGGAACCGCGCGCACCGAAGACCGTGCCGGAGGCACCGCTGCCAAAGGCGGCGCCCATATCCGCGCCCTTGCCTTGCTGCAACATCACCAGGGTAATAATGGAGATGGATACCAGAATTTGTACAACCAGTAAAAAACTGAACATGTTGTTACCAAATAAATGTAAGTTGTAAGGATCAGGACGACCGGGGCATGCCTGTCAGGAGTTGCCGGCACGTCCAATCGTCAGAAATTCATTGGCCTGCAGGGACGCACCGCCGATCAGGCCGCCGTCGATGTCCGGCATGCCGAACAGTTCCACAGCATTGCTGCCCTTGACACTGCCGCCATACAGGATCTGCAGGTTGCTGGCGATGGTGGCGTCTTCCTTCGCAACCATGCTGCGAATAAAGGCATGCACCTCCTGCGCCTGGTCCGGCGTGGCGGTCTTGCCGGTACCAATGGCCCAGACCGGTTCGTATGCAATCACGGCATTTGCGAGTGCACCGACGCCCTCGAGGTCGATGACGGCGTCGAGCTGACGGTCCACGACCTGCTCGGTGACACCCTGCTCACGTTCTTCCAGCAACTCACCCACGCAGAGGATCGGTACCAGGCCGGCCATGCGGGCCGCGGCAAACTTGCGCGCGGTGAATTCGTCGCTTTCGCCATAGATGCTGCGTCGCTCTGAATGGCCCACGATGGCGTACTTGCAACCCATGTCGCCCAGCATGCCAGCCGCCACTTCGCCGGTGTGTGCGCCGGATTCCTGGTCATTGACATCCTGTGCGCCCAGCGAAATCGACGTGCCCTTGATCATGGCGGCCACCTGCGGAATATAGACATACGGCGGGCAGATGGCCATTTCGGCCGTGGTAACGGTGTCCAGCCCCGTTTTGATACCCTCGACCAGCTCCGTGATGCTGTCGAGTGACCCGTTCATTTTCCAGTTTCCGGCAACCAGTGGCTGACGCATGACACACTCCTTCCTAAGCGAGCCGCGTAGCTTAGCCATCCAGCCCGGAAAAATCAATTAACACAGGGAACTACCTGAATAACTGACACTTAATCCTTGGCTATAATCAGTTCAGGGCGAGTGGAAATCCCCCAAAGGGGGTGACAACAATGAAACCGACCGACAACGAACTGGAAATGGCCATCATCGCGGCCGAGCGCATGCGGGAGACCGGCGAGGATGAACACCATATCGCCAGGTCCCTGCTGTATCTTTATCAGCGTCTGCAGGACCTGGAAAACGTCCTCGATGCGGCGGAAAGTTACCTCGATTTCGACCAGGAGGAACCACAACATGCGGAACTGGTACTGGCGATTAAAGCGGCCAGCGACGCCGAGGAACGGCAGCTTGGTGAAACGAGAGAAACGACCGGTCTGGAATAAGTTACCTGTGTACAGTTCATCGACTGCAGGAGCGCCGTGCCCGGCGCGATTCGCGGCAAGGCGCCCTCCTAACTGCAGGAATTTTTGCAATGATTGGGTTGATTCAGTCCGCATTTCCCGAATCAAACCGCCTCGGCGACCCTGGCCGCCAACTGGCCGGCCTCTGCAATCACCTGTTGCTCGTCCTCGCCCTCGACCATCACCCGCACTACCGGTTCCGTACCGGAGGGCCGCAACAGCACACGGCCACGGCCTCCAAGTCGCTCTTCAGCTAATCGTACCGCCGCCTGCACAGCCGGAGTCGCACTGGGATCCACACCCTTGCTGACCGGTACATTGACCATGTGCTGCGGATACTTCTTCATACCAGTCTTCAGTGCATGCAGCGATTTACCGGTCTTCACCATGGCAGCCAGTACCTGCAAGGCAGAGACAATGCCGTCACCGGTCGATGTGCGGTCAAGACAGATAATATGGCCGGATGACTCGCCGCCGAGTACGCCGCCATTGGACTTGAGCATTTCCATCACGTAGCGGTCACCGACACTGGCACGGTCAAACGCAATGTCTTCAGCCTGCAGGGCATGTTCGAGTCCGAGATTACTCATTAATGTTCCAACCACACCCCCCTGCAACTGCCCCTGCGCCTTGCGCGACAGGGCAATGATGAACAGCAGTTCATCACCATCAACCAGTTCACCCTGATCATCGATCATGATGACGCGGTCGCCATCACCGTCGAGTGCAATACCGACGTCAGCAGCTTGTTCATGCACCATCTGCTGCAAGCGTGACGGTTGTGTGGAACCGCAGTCTTTATTGATATTCAGGCCATCCGGGTTGGCAGCAATGGCAACCACCCCGGCACCCAGTTCATGGAATACGCTGGGTGCGACGTGATAGGTCGCGCCGTTGGCACAATCAACCACGATCTTCAGACCTTTCAGGGTCATGCTCAGCGGGATGGTGCTCTTGCAGAATTCGATGTAACGGCCAGCGGCATCATCGACACGCTCGGCCTTGCCCAGTTGGTCGGATGCCACCGTTACCATGTCCTTCTCAAGTTCCGCCTCTATTGCATGTTCGATATCATCCGGGAGCTTGGTGCCATCACCGGTGAAGAACTTGATGCCGTTATCCTCGAAGGCATTGTGAGAGGCGCTGATGACAATGCCGGCACTGGCATGCAGGGTGCGTGTCAGGTAGGAAATCGCCGGCGTCGGCATGGGTCCCAGCAACCGGATATCGATGCCCGCGGCAATCAGGCCGGCTTCCAGTGCCGACTCGAACATGTAGCCGGAAATGCGCGTGTCCTTGCCGATGATGACCAGGTCACCACCTCTGGCAGCAAGCACGCGACCGGCCGCCCAGCCGAGTTTGAGCATGAACTCCGCCGTAATCGGGTGCTCCCCTACCCGCCCGCGAATGCCGTCGGTTCCGAAGTATTTTTTGGACATCGTTGTATCCCTGTTACCTGAAAGTATAATTCAATCTTGTGTATC
>JBDLJX010000050.1:0-19522 GCA_039714155.1 Pseudomonadota bacterium
TACCTGCTGCTGCAACAAGCAGTATGCACAGCAGCAGTACCAGATAACGCCACTGTGCCAGCCATTCTCCGTATGCCTTGCCCATGTTGCTCCCTTTTTCCTGCAGTTGTTGTCCGTTGTTACTAAAGTGTGCGCAAGTTAGCCGACATAAGCTTTCGGGACCGTCGGCCGCATGGACGCGGCCGTCGAGCTTACAGGGATGTATTCACAGCGTGTCCCGTAAGGTTATGTCGGCCAACTTCCGTTCTTATCAGCAAGCCAGCGATTCAAGGTATTCGATCAAACCTGCCGTACAATTCGATAGTACATCCCGGCTCTGGGCATTCTTCGCCATACCAATACAGCCTTCAACCGCAGCGAGAATAAAAACAGCCGTCTGCCGGGCATCGAGTGTTTGCCTGACAGCGCCGCAGGACTTGCCGCGTTCGAGTGCCAGAACAACGCCTGCTTTCCACAGCTGGTAAATACTGTCGATCTGCCGCCTGAAGTCTTCATCCAGTGGCGACATTTCCTGTGCGATGTTATTCAGCGGGCAGCCGAGGTTAAGGATATCATCAGTAATGTCCTCGGTCAGTGTGTGGATAATGTCGATGAGCGCCTGCAGCGGTTGTTCGGCTGACTGCAGGGGTTGCAGCCAGATTTCTTCAATGTATCTGCGTATTACGCTATCGATGACGGCGCTGGCGAGGACCTTCTTGCTGTCAAAATGGTGGTAGAGTCCGCCCTTGGTGATACCGGCGGCTGCCATGACATCATCAAGCCGCATGCCCTGATAGCCGTGGCGATGCATTTCCTGGAAGGCTGCCTGGATGATGCGTACCCGGGTGGCTTCCGGATTACGGTCTATGGGTTTTATGCGGTCACTGGCCAGCATCGAATCATCCGTATGGCGATGACAGTTATGTAATTCACTGTTATTAAAGAACATATTAACAAACCGACTGGATGGTTTGTATTATACCGGGCGTATGGATAATCTGCAATTCCGGTCATGCCGGTGCAATTTAATTGAGGAGAAATGGATATGAGTGCAATGCGAATGGTGTTCCTGACTTTTGCGGCGCTGATTCTGGTCGGCATCTGGCTGACCGGGTTTGGTAGCGCGCACTGGTTCCTGTACGTGCCGGCAGCGGCCGCCGCATTTGCCGGCATCACGGGTATCTGCCCGGGTTACACGGTGTTCAGCAAGCTTGGTTTCAGGGGCCAGCTGCCGGGCAGCAAGGTCTGACGGTTTTTTTGCCACCGCCAAATCATGTCCGTCTGGAATGGCACTTAATTTAATTTATGGCTTGATGATTGTATTGTAGGAGCGACTTCAGTCGCGGTAGGTCGTATGCTTTTCAGTCATTTATCGCGAATGAATTCGCTCCTACGGTCATAATGCGGGACAACTAAGCAGCATTCATGTCAGACCATTCTTGTGTGATAATACGGCCTTTCTGATTACCTGAATGCCATCGAATTACCGCCCTGCCCTGCATGATTAGTAACCCGCAAGACATCGAACACCGGAATCCGTGCAGTCCACTATCACCGGTACTGCCAGCCAGCGGCCGGTTGTCATGGACGAGACTCGCCGGTGACAGTCTGTCGCTGGCTATTGCCAGTGCGGCACAGGATCAACGTGGACTGCTGGTTGTAATAACACCGGATATGCAGACGGCCGACCGGTTGAGTGATCAGCTGGGTTTCTTCCTTGACGGATCGGATGTTACACGTCATCTGTTTCCGGACTGGGAAACCTTGCCCTATGACGTGTTCTCACCACACCAGGACATCATCTCGGGGCGACTCGCAACCCTCTACCATTTGACTGAAATACAACACGGTGTGTTGATTATTCCGGTGAGTACGCTGATGCAGCGCTTGCCGCCGCGTGAATTCCTGTACTGCAACAGCCTGATCATGCGTGTTGGCGAGCGCCTGGACCTGGAGTCGATGCGGGAACGACTGGATACGGCAGGCTATCGCTGTGTCTCGCAGGTCATGGAGCACGGTGAATTTGCCGTCCGTGGTTCCTTGCTCGACCTGTTTCCCATGGGTAGTCCGGCGCCCTGTCGCATCGATCTGTTTGATGACGAAATTGACAGCATCAGGACCTTCGACGTGGAAACCCAGCGTTCAATGCAGGCAAGCCGGGACATTAATCTGTTGCCGGCCCGTGAATTTCCGCTACACACCGATGCCATTCGCCTGTTTCGTCAGCAGTTTCGTGCGCGTTTTGAAGGTGACCCGCAGCTGAGCGCAATCTATCGTGACGTCAGTGAAGGAATAGCCCCGGGCGGCATCGAGTACTACCTGCCGCTGTTCTTTGCACACACCGAGACATTTTTCGACTATATGCCGGAAGTGGCCACCTTCATCATGCTGGATGCCGTCAGCGATGCCGCAGAGACATTCCATCAGCAGGTCAGCGAGCGTTATGAAGCACGGCGCCATGACCGGGAAAGGCCGCTGCTGACACCGGCAGAACTGTTTCTTGATAGCGAAGCCATCCAGCAACATGCCGGTCGCTATCCACTTGTCCAGCTGGAAACGTTCCAGCGACCGGAACAGCAGGACAACGTGATCTGTTACGACAGCAGCCTGCCGGCAAACCTGCGTATCCGGCAGCGCAGTGAACAGCCGGCACAGGCGTTACAACAGTTTCTGCAGGGCTACCCGGGGCGGGTGTTGTTTACTGCGGAATCCGCCGGCCGTCGCGAAACGCTGGCAGACCAACTGCGCGGATTCGGGATACGGGCAGGTGTTGTTGACAGCTGGCAGACATTTCTGGGTTCGGATGACGGACCGGGATTGACTGTCGCGCCGCTGGAACAGGGGTTCGTTATCCATGATCCGGCACTGACACTGATTACCGAGACCAGCCTGTTTGGCGAGCATGCCCGCCAGTCTCGCCGCAGGAAACCCGGGCGTGACCCGGCAAGCATCATACGCAGTCTTGCCGATCTTGAAGTCGGGGCGCCAGTCGTCCATGAACAGCATGGTGTTGGTCGTTTCCTTGGCCTTGAAACCCTGTCCGTACACGATATTAAATCGGAGTACCTGACGCTGGAATACAGCGGCGGTGATAAATTGTATGTGCCGGTGGCTGCCCTGCAACTGATCAGCCGGTACACCGGCGCAGCACCCGAGAATGCGCCCTTGCACAAGCTTGGTGGTGATCAGTGGCAACGTGCCCGTAAAAAGGCCGCCCGGCGTGTCAATGATGTTGCCGCCGAGCTGCTTGATGTATACGCCCGTCGTGCTGCCCGCAAGGGTCATGCCTGCGCATCACCGCAGGACGAGTACGCGGCCTTCGCGTCTTCATTTCCGTTCGAGGAAACTCCGGACCAGGAGAGTTCCATTGCCAGTGTGCTGACTGACATGCAGACAGATACACCCATGGACCGGGTGGTCTGCGGTGATGTCGGTTTTGGCAAGACGGAAGTCGCGATGCGTGCGGCATTTCTGGCTACGCAGGATGGCAGGCAGGTGGCGTTACTGGTGCCGACCACCCTGCTCGCCCAGCAACATTATCAGAACTTCTGCGACCGCTTTTCCGAATGGCCGTTGCGCATCGAGGTACTGTCGCGTTTTCGTACCGGCAAGCAACAGGACGCAGTGCTGGAAGGTATTGCAGACGGCAAGGTCGATATTGTTATTGGCACGCACAAGCTGCTGCAGGACAGTGTTCGCTTCAAACGTCTTGGTCTGCTGATCATTGACGAGGAGCACCGCTTTGGTGTCCGGCAGAAGGAAAAACTGAAAAGCCTGCGGAGCGAAGTGGATATTCTGACCCTCACTGCCACACCGATCCCGCGTACCCTGAACATGTCACTGTCCGGGCTGCGTGATCTGTCCATTATCAGTACACCGCCGCCAAACCGGCTCGCGGTCAAGACCTTCATATCGGAATGGAATGATGCCACCATACAGGAGGCTTGCCAGCGCGAAATCAAGCGCGGTGGCCAGGTGTATTTCCTGCATAACGAGGTCGAGTCAATCGAGCGGGTTGCCGCAGACCTGGAAAAAATCATTCCCGAGGCCAGCATCCGGGTTGCGCATGGACAGCTGCGTGAACGTGAGCTCGAATACATAATGATGGATTTCTATCACCGCCGGTTTAACCTGCTGGTGTGCACGACCATCATCGAGAGTGGTATCGATATTCCGACGGCCAACACCATTATCATGAACCGTGCTGACAAGCTCGGCCTTGCGCAGCTGCACCAGCTGCGTGGTCGCGTCGGGCGTTCGCATCACCGTGCCTATGCCTATCTGCTCGTGCCAGCGCGTCGTGCAATGACGGCCGACGCGGTAAAACGTCTGCAAGCCATCGAAGCCATGGATGAACTTGGTGCCGGCTTTACCCTGTCGACCCATGACCTGGAAATCCGCGGTGCCGGCGAACTGCTGGGTGATGACCAGAGCGGGCAGATACACGAGATCGGTTTCTCGCTGTATACCGATCTGCTGGAACGCGCAGTCAGGGCCTTGCGCGAGGGACGCCGGCCCGAGCTTGAAAAGCCGCTGCACCAGGGGCCGGAGATTGACTGCCTGGTAGCGGCGCTGATCCCGGACGACTATATACCGGACGTGCATACCCGACTGGTCATGTACAAGCGCATCGCCGGCGCGGCGTCAACCGCGGAACTGCGTGAGCTGCAGGTAGAGATGATTGACCGTTTCGGCCTGCTGCCGGAGCCGCTGAAAAACCTGTTCAGAATAACCGCAATCAAGCTGGAGGCCGAACCGATGGGTGTTACCAAGATCGAAATCGGCCCTCAGGACGGCCGTATCCTGTTTGGTGATAATCCCGATATCAATACACAAAAACTGGTAGAGTTGATCCAGTTACATCCCCAACGCTACCGCTTCGAGGGTGGTAACAAGCTGCGACTGACCGGTGATTTTGAAGAGGAAGAATCGCGTTTCCGTACCATCACGGATATCCTGTCGCTGTTGTCACCCGGGACCGGGGCACATGAAGAGAAGGTTTCACTGCATGCATAATCTGCTACGTATCCAGTTACTGGCGCTGACTGCCCTGTTGACTGTCATGGTTTTCGGCCGGCAGGTATTGGCCGAAACCACGGAACTGAAACAATACGATGTCGAGGTGATTGTATTTCGAAACCTGTCAGGCCAGTCAGACGGTGAACAGTGGCCGTGGCGTGATACTGAACGGCCGGGAGGTAGCAGCCGTTTCCCGCTCGAGAAGATGCTGGATGAACTGCCGGCATCTGACTACCGGATGCAGCGGATCGCCACTGCCCTGAATCGCTCCGGCGCCTACCGCGTAATGGCGCACAAGGCCTGGCGGCAACCAGCCCGTAAACGGGCGGATTCAGTCCCGTATGAGTTTGCGCCGGCAGCTGGAGACGGTCTTACTGGCGCCATTATGCTGATGCGTGAACGTTTCCTGCACCTGGACATCGATCTCGCCCTGGCCCGGTCTGATGGCAGCAATGCCGATGTGCCTGTTTATACCTTGCAGGAAAAACGCCGGGTACGCAGCGGTGAACTGCACTACTTCGACCATCCCCGCTTTGGCGTGATTGCCGAAGTCACCCCGTGGGAAGCACCGGAACCGGTGGTTACCGAACCGCTACCACTACCGGCAGACACTGAAGCCGCCGGAGCACCGGTCCCGGCAGATCCGCCATCCGTGGAAATGCCGATCCCTGTGCCCGACCACGAGGCGCGGCCCGGGTCGTTTTAAGGAAGTTCCGATTCTTGTCCCGCCGCAGTTTTTCGGGTATACCGGGTACCTATGATGATTTGAGGCAGGAGCGGCTTTAGCCGCGATTCGATGTCGGGTATATCGTCGGCCGCATGATCGCGAATGAATTCGCTCCTACGGCTGCTGTTTGTCATTATCCGGGATCGCAGAGAAGAGTCGCCTTAAATCAGAACTCCCTGATGGTGTGTTCCAGCAAGGTGCGCACCTGTGCCATCGAATCCGCCAGGGTCGCCTCGATATCATCCATGTTGAGTTCGCCCTCACCGCGGCCGGCGGCGCGATTGGAGCACACCGCGCATGCCGCGTAACACATGTCGATTTCCTTCGCCAATGCCACTTCCGGCATGCCGGTCATGCCAACCATGTCACAGCCGTCACGTTCCATACGGTCGATTTCTGCGGCCGATTCCAGTCGTGGTCCCTGGGTAGCACCATAGGTGCCGCCGACAGTCAGGTCGATACCGGCACTGGCTGCACCTGCCATGAGGGACTGGCGCATGTCCTCGCAATACGGCCGGGTAAAGTCGATGTGCGTTACATGCGTCAGGTCCTTTTCATGAAAGGTGTGCCGGCGTGACCAGGTGTAATCGATGATCTGGTCTGGCAAGGTGAATGTGCCGGGTATGATGTCACTGCGGATACCGCCAACCGCGCACACGGAGATGACCCGTGACACGCCGGCATGTTTCAGTGCCCACATGTTGGCGCGGTAGTTCACCATGTGCGGCGGGATGGTGTGGCCGTAGCCATGGCGGGCGAGAAACACGACCTCGGTGCCGCACAGGTTGCCGAACGTCAGTGCGCCGGAGGGCTCGCCGAACGGTGTATGCACGACCTCTCGACGTATGATTTCGAGGTTCTTGAGTGACGTGAGTCCGGTTCCGCCGAGAATTGCAAGTTCAACCATGATTGTTCTTTATGTGTGATCAGGCGCCAGCGCATAGATGCCATTGAGATTACGCAGGTAACCCTTGTAGTCCATCCCGAAACCGAAAACGTACTTGTCCTCGACATTCAGGCCAACAACATCGGCATGTATCCCCGGCAGCCGCCGGTCATGCTGTTTCTCGATCAGCACGGCGGTATACACCCTGACTGCTCCATTGCGCCGGCAATAGTCGGTAACGGTCTGCAGGGTGTTGCCTTCGTCGAGTATATCGTCAATAACAAGTACCGTTCGTCCTTCCAGCGGGATACGCGATCTGCAGGCCCACTGCACTTCATCACTGCCGGTGGTATTACCCTGGTATCTCGTGGCATGCAGGTAATCGATTTCCAGCGGGAATGACAGTCGCGTCAGGATATGCCCGGCCGGGATGATTCCGCCGGTCAGTACTACCAGCACGACCGGCACCGTACCTGCCAGTGACGCCTCGATCTCTGTTGCCATACGATCCAGTGCCTGGTGGATATCATCGGGACTGTACAGCATGACCGCGTTGTCCCGCAGCGCCTTGATGCGATTGTTTTCCGGCTGCATGGACTGTTACGTACCGGTATCAGGTGTGCCCGTTGTGGTCTCGAGTCGCAGCGCATCCGGCAGATGCACGGTAGATGTCGGGAAGGCGATCTCGGCACCATGGCCAGTGATGATGTTACTGATTTTCAGCAGCACGTCCTGTTTGATTTCGTGATAGCGGGCCCACACCGTGGTTTTGGTAAAGGTGTAAACAAAAAAGTCCACCGAGGATGCCGAAAAGGCGTTGAAGTTAACCATTAACGTCTGCCCGGTATCAATTTCCGGATGGCTCTTGAGCATACTCTTGATATCCTCGACGATAGCCTGCATTTTGCCGATGTCGTCATAGCGAATGCCGATGGTTTCATGGATACGGCGATGGCTCATTCGTGACGGATTAACAACGGCAATGCTGGAGAAGATGCCGTTCGGGATATAGATCGGCCGCTTGTCAAAGGTACGGATACGCGTCAGTCGCCAGCCGATTTCTTCAACCGTGCCTTCCATTTCACGATCGGGTGAATTGATCCAGTCACCGACCGAGAACGGCCGGTCGAGGTAGATCATCAGGCCGCCAAAGAAATTTGCCAGCAGGTCCTTGGCGGCAAAGCCGATGGCAATACCGCCAATGCCACCAAAGGCGAGCACACCCGAGATGCTGAATCCGAGTGTCTGCATGACAACCAGGGCGGCGGTTATCATGATGGAGGCACGTATCAGTTTGCCAATGGCATCTACAGTGGTGGCATCCAGTGGTGACTCCTTTTCCCTGCCACGCACGAGAATGTTGAGCTGGAAGTTTTTTGCCAGCCGTAACAGGAACCAGGTGATGGCGGCGATCACTCCGACATCACGCAGCGAACCGACGGCGTTAAAAATAGCGGCGCCGGTCTCCAGCCGGACAATATCAGCGGCAAAGGCAATGCCGACGATCCAGACCAGCAGGTTCAGTGGTCGCTGCAGCGCAGCGACAACGGCATCGTCCCAGGGGTTGTCGGTGTGCTCGAGTTTTTTATGTAAACGTTTCAGGGCCAGGCGCAGCAGCAGGTTGAATAGCAGCACCAGGAAGACGACCACGAAGATCTGTGCAACCCAGGCATTGTCACCGGCCCAGTCAATCAGGTAGTGGTAGAGCTGACTATCCTGCATTTTTTTATCCTGAGAAATCAGAGTAGGAAATTATTACAACATACTGTAATATATATACTATTAAAGGTCTAGTTTCAGCTCCGGGTTGTCCCCGCAACCCTGCACGGCCGCCACCGCTTGCTGCCAGCGCGGGCTGGCATGCAGTGCCGCCAGTGTGGTTGGATGGCGGCCGTGCAATCGTGCGATGCGTGTCATGAAAACCGGGTTGGAATAGTCCAGCAGTGAGTCGGCAACACGTGCAGCGTTATCCCTGTCATTACAGACCAGCACCATATCACAGCCGGCCTCAAGCGCGACCTGTGCACGCTCGACATGGTCGCCGGCGCAGGCGGCCCCTGCCATACTCAGGTCATCGCTGAACACCAGTCCCTGGAAGCCAAGCGTGTCGCGCAGGATGGCGCGGATCCAGAACCCGGAAAAACCGGCCGGATGTTTATCCACGGCGGAGTAAACAATATGGGCCATCATGATGGCAGCAATACCGTAGTGAATCATGCGTTCAAATGCCACCAGGTCCCATTGGGCAATGTCTTCATAGCGACGTTCATCGACTGGCAGGTCTGTGTGTGAGTCGGCCGCCACGGCGCCATGTCCCGGAAAGTGTTTGCCGGTTGCCGCCATGCCGGCATCCTGCATGCCGCGCTGATAGGCGTGTGCCAGCTCGGCAACGGCTTCCGGGCGTTTGTGCAGGGCGCGATTACCGATGATTGTGGAGACGCCGTAATCGAGATCGAGGACCGGTGCAAAACTGATATCGACACCGACCGCACGCAGTTCCGCTGCCATCAGCCAGCCCGAGGTTTGGGCAAGATTCAGCGCGCGCTTGCGGTCACCTTCATACAACTCGCCGAGACAGGACAACGGCGGCAGGCGCGTGAAACCGTCACGAAAACGCTGTACCCGCCCGCCCTCCTGGTCAACCGCAATGACCACATGCGGGTCACGCAGGTCGTGGATCCGGCGTGTCAGTTCGTTGACCTGGTCCGGTGACTCATAGTTACGGCTAAACAGGATGACACCACCGACCGCCGGGTGGGCGATCAGCTCGCGGTCCTCGGCGGTCAGTTCGCAGCCCTCGATATCCAGCATCAGCGGGCCCAGTGTCATGCCGCTCTCCTGTTACCGGCCAGCCGCGTATCGAGCCGGTCACGCAGCCGGTCGCCCAGCAGGTTGACCGACAACACCACGACAAAAATAGCCATACCGGGTGCCAGCACCATGTGTGGTGCAACCAGCATGTAGCGTGTGCCATCCCGGATCATCGCCCCCCACGAGGCAGCCGGTGGCTGCACACCCAGTCCCAGGAATGACAGTCCGGCCTCGGCAATAACCACGGCGGCGATGCCGAAGGTTGCCTCAACAATCAGTGGTGCCAGCATGAGTGGCAGCAGGTGCTTGATCATGATGATGTGCTTTTTCGTTCCCAATGCAGCCGCGGCGAGTACATGTTCCCGGTGCTTGAGTGACAATACCTGTGCCCGTGACAGGCGCGCATAGCCTACCCAGCCAACGATGGTCAGTGCAATGACAACATTGTCGATACCGGGGCCGAGCAGACCGGCCAGCGCAATGGCCAGCAGGATGCCCGGAAAGGCCATAAAGATATCGATGACCTGTACCAGTATGCGGTCCCGCCAGCCACCGTGGAAGGCGCTGAATGTGCCGATGGCCGTGCCGAGTATTGCCGACAGCCCGACGACCCAGACAGCGACCAGAAACGAGGTGCGCGCGCCGTGCAGAAGCCGGTCGATAATGCTGCGGCCGAGGTCATCATAGCCCAGCAGGCCGGTGCTGCCAGGCGGTGCCAGTATCTGCTCCAGCTGGATCAGGTTCGGTGACAGTTCAAGGAACTGCACACTCATGGCAAGACCTGCCCAGCCCAGCAGCATGGCGGCAGGCAACCAGTTGCGCGTCATGCCGTGGCCCCCAGTCGAATGCGCGGATCAATCCAGGCGTAGGCAATATCGGTTAGCAGATTGACGAGTACATACACCAGACTGATCAACAGCACACCGGCCTGCACCAGCGGGTAATCACGCGACTGGATGGCCTCTATCGTCAACAGGCCGATGCCGGGCCAGGAGAACACGGTCTCGGTAATCACGGCACCGGCCAGCAAGGCGCCGAGTTGCAGACCGATCAGGGTAATTACCGGCAACAGGGCATTACGCAGACCGTGCTGCAACAGGATACGGTGCGGCCGCAGTCCCTTGGCCCTGGCGGTACGGATGTAATCCTCGCCAAGGACTTCGAGCATGCTGCTGCGTACCATGCGCGACAGGATTGCTGCCAGCCCCGTGCCCAGCGTCACTGCCGGCAGCACCACGGCACCAGCCCCGCCCCGGCCACTGACCGGAAACCAGCCCAGCCACAGGGAAAATACCAGGATCAGCAGCGGCCCCAGCCAGAAGTTCGGTATCGACACGCCAAGCATGGAAAACGCCATGCTGCCCCTGTCCCAGACTGTGCCGCGACGGACCGCGGCCAGCAGCCCCAGAGGAATTGCCAGCAGCAGTGAGATGGCAAGTGCGGTTGCCGCGAGTATGGCCGTTGCCGGCAGCCGCTCCAGCAGCAGGTCGGCGACCGGCCGCTGGTAATGAAACGAGTGGCCCAGGTCGAATTGCAGCAGTCCCTGCAGGTAAGCGCTAAACTGGACCATGACGGGCTGATCCAGTCCCAGTGAACTGCGCAGTGCCGCACGATCGGCAAGGGTTGCGCCCTCCCCCAGCATGACATCGACCGGGTCGCCGGGAATCAGGTGAATCAGCAGGAAAACGATACTGACGACACCAAAGATAACGACCAGGGCAGCGGCGAGACGCTGGAGCAGGTAGGTCAGCATCCGTTATCCATTGACAGTCTGGTGGCAAGTCTGTTCACGACGGCACCAACGATAGACAAACCACCGGATCGAGGCAAGCCAGCCCATATCCCTGAATCGTTTGCTCGCCGACTGAAGTGCTGACCGGTTTACCAGGGAAGCCGGGATGAATTCGCAATATCAAAGCTTTAAGATACACCTAAAGCCTCCAGCCTTCAGACTATGGCCTGGAGGCGTCAGGTAAACCAAACCGTCATGCACAAATCATCTGCCATTGTTGCCCTCATTGTCCTGCTGCTGGCAGGGGTTGTTTCCCTGGTGACCGGGTCACCGCATCGACCATCGCCTGAATCATTCACGGCAGATTTGCAGGCACCCGCAGCGGGCCGGTTCCTGGTCGCCAGTCGCAAGCTGCATGATTCACATTTCGGGAAAACGGTAATCTACCTGCTGCAGCATGGCCGTGACGGGTCGATCGGCCTGATCGTCAACCGGCCATTGTCAGTGACACTCGGCGAGGCACTGCCAAACCTGGAGCTGACGCATCTCGACACCCATCGGCTGAGGTATGGCGGTCCGGTGAGCAAACGCAACGTGATCATGTTGCTGCGCGACATAGAGGCGTCATGGCAGGCCATGCACATACAGGATGGCATCTATGCCAGCAACAACCTGAAATTGCTGCAGCATTTGAACGGCATGGACAAATCTGCAGACGAGTTGCAACTGTTTGTCGGCCATGCCGGCTGGCGCTCCGGACAACTGCAACGGGAGTTGCGACGCAGTGACTGGCATGTGACAGACGCTGATACCGGCGCGCTGTTTGCCGGTGATACCACTGGCTTGTGGCAGCGGCTGATCGACCGGCTGGATCCGCAGGGTGTCTATGTCCGGCATACACCGGGCAGACCGGATACTGCGGGTTTATAAAGCGTCTTCCTGGATCAACACGCGGGTGCCGACCGGAACCCGGTCAAACAACTCGATGACATCCTTATTGCGCATCTTTACGCAGCCGTGTGAGGACGGCACGCCCATCGGGTCCACGTCCGGGCAACCATGGATGTAGATGTAGCGGCGCATGGAATCGACATTGCCCAGCCGGTTACGGCCGGGTTCTTTACCACACAGCCACAGTATCCGGGTCAGTATCCAGTCACGGTCGGGCTGCGTCGCTTGCAGCGCCGGGGAATAGATTTCTCCGCTTGGCCGACGCCCGACGAACACGGTGTTTTCCGGGCAACCGTCACCGATACGGGCACGAATCCGGTGCCAGCCACGCGGTGTACATTCACTGTGCATGACTTCACCCGGACCGTTGGCGGCAGTCGCAATGGTGGTATCCATGCTGACAGCGCCAGCCTCGAGTAACTGCAGGCGTTGTTCATCGATACTGACCTTGATAAGCGGGAACTCGGATGGCATGGCGGAATTATAGCGTCGCAACAGCGGGTTCAGGGTTTCCGGTAGACCCGGGCAAGTGCATCGAAGTTGCCGTCACGCGCTAGTTTGTAACCAAGAACAGCGTTGGTCATGGCATACACGTGGTCTTCATACCACAACGGCACATAGGGCAGGATCTCCAGCAGGCGGGCCTGTACTGCGGTGTATGCTGCCGCCTGCGCATCAAGCGTACGGCCCTGCCCGGCGGTCTCGATCAGGTGGTCAATATCAGCATCGGCCAGGCGACCGCGATTGGCGCCCTCCGGTGGCAGCGAGGCGCTGTGGAAGGCATAGCGGAAGATGTCCGGTGTCTTGATGCCAACCCAGGCAAGGCTGTACATCTGGAAGCGGCCACCCTTGATATCACCATAGAACGTACCCCAGTCATAGCTTTGCAGTGACATGCTAATGCCAACCTGTCGCAGCTGGTGCTGGATGATGGTCGCGATCCGGATACGTACCGGATCGGTCGAGGTTTTGAACTTGATGTGCAACGGCTGGTCAACGGAATAACCGGCTGATTTTAACAACTGTTTCGACTGTTTCGGGTCATATTCCAGTTGTCGTAAAGACGGGTTGCCTGCCCAGTGGTCTGCTGGCAAGAGTGCCGTTGCCATGACGGCCGCATCACCGAGTACATGTTTGATAATGGCGCGTCGGTCAATGGCGTGAGCGATGGCCTTGCGAACCCGCAGGTCGCCGGTCACCGGGTCCTGCAGGTTGAAACCAAGGTAGGCAAAGTTGCTGCCGGTGCCATAAGCAACGCTGATGTCGGTCTGCCGTTTCAGGTATTCCAGCATTTCCGCGGACAGGTCGTTCTGCAGTATGTCGACTTCACCACGCAGCAGTTTTAGCACACGGACCGTCGGGTCGGCGATACGCTGGAACTCGATGATCTGGCCATCGGCGATCCGCTGGAGACGTACCCTGCCAGGTTCGGGCCAGTCATGGAAACGGAAGGGTCCGCTGCCGACAGGCCGGTTATAGAACGGGTGAGCGTCCAGGATACCCTGCTCCGGCATAATGCCGATGACGAGATAACCGGGGAACAGCGGGTCGGGACGCCGCAGATAGAAGTCCAGCGTTTCGCCGTCGAGCACCTCGATGCGATCAATTATCTGCAAGGGACTGCGTTGCGGCGAGCCATTGTCAGGATCGAGGATAAAACGGTAGGTTGCAGCGACATCGCGTGCCGTCAGGGTCGTGCCGTCGTGAAACGGCGCCCGGTCCCGCTTCAGGCGGAAGCGGTAATGCCGGTCATCCAGTAGTTCCCAGTCAGCCAGTACCGCTGTCGGCCGTAGCTGCTCGTCGAAATCGACCAGACGTGCATACAGCAGCCGGTTGATGCGTGCGGAAGTTGCATCGGTGGCAAAGCGCGGATCAAGCTTGGTCGGTGCACTGGCCAGCCCCATGCGGATGATGTCATCCGGTGGTGTGCTGCAACCGGACAGGAACAGCAGCAAGCTTGCAACAATGCCAATGATCAGCCGGCTCATGTGTCAGTACTGGCCAGCCCGCACTTCTCACCGCGGGGCGAGATGATCGCGCAGAGATTTGGATTCACAGCGGATTTTCTGAAGAAGCGGAATACGGACTGTATTTCCGACTGAAGAAAATCTGCTGTGGATTCAAAGATCAAGCGAGGGCTCGTCATCGTGGTGAGAAATGCGGGCTAATTGCGGGATTTCGGTCAACAGCCGAACCCGCAACTGGCGAAATTGCTGTCCTGGCAGCATGTCCGGCAGTATCGGCAGGTAACGTCTGCGATTCTCCGGCTCACGCAGTTGCAGGACCACCAGCCAGGGATGCACAAAGGCTGATGGCTGCAGCTGTGCATCGACAATGCCGCCGGTATGCACAGTAAGCTGGATCCGGTCACCGGTTTCCCAGTTGATCGCCCGGACAGTGGCACGCCGGCGTGCGTACAGGTAGCCGATCAGCACCAGCATTGCCATGAACAGGCTGACGCTTGTCTCAAGAGCGGTGACAGACAGCAGCATCAGCGCGCACCCGTGGGTAATCGCAAGCAAGGATTCGAGCCGGCGTGAAGCAACAAATTCAAGCCGCAGTGGTGTTGCGTATGATCCTGACAATGTGCACGACATCCGTGTCGGTGGGGACCATGCGTCCCATCAGGCAGGCCAGCAGTAACTGGTCCGGGTATTCCAGCAGTTTTCCCAGGCATTCGAGCTCACCTGTATCGAGTGTATCGTAGTGTCCGTCGACAAAGGCGTTCAGCAGTTCGTCGAGTTCCCGCATGCCGCGGCGGCATTGCCATTGCAGGCGGTTGCGGGACAGTGTGGTTGCCGCTTCCATCAGAGTGACCGCTTCACCATCAGGTCCTTGATGTGACCGATGGCACGGGTCGGGTTCAGGCCCCTGGGGCAGACCTCGACACAGTTCATGATGGTGTGGCAGCGGAACAGCCGGAACGGCCCCTCAAGATTTGCCAGGCGTTCGTCGGTGGCCTGGTCGCGGCTGTCTGCCAGGAAACGCCAGGCTTGCAGCAAGGCAGCCGGCCCGAGGAACTTGTCCGGGTTCCACCAGAATGAGGGGCAGGACGTCGAGCAGCAGGCACAGAGGATGCATTCGTACAGACCATCGAGCTGTTCACGTTCGGCCGGTGTCTGTCGGCGTTCGACTTCCGGCACCGGGTCCTTGTTGATGAGGTAGGGTTTGACGGCACGGTACTGCTTGTAGAACTGCTCAAGGTCGACAATCAGGTCGCGCATGACCGGCATGCCCGGCAGGGGACGCAATTCAATCGGGCTTTTCAGCTGTGCCAGTGGCGTGATGCAGGCAAGACCGTTGCGGCCGTTAATGTTCATGCCATCGGAGCCACATACGCCTTCGCCGCAGGAGCGCCGGAATGCGAGGGATTCATCTTTCGCCTTCAGCAACAACAGGGCATCGAGCAGCATCATGCCGGATGTGATCTCGCTGTCAGGCAGTTCGAAAGCCTGCATGTACGGCTTGCTGTCCTGCTCCGGGTTGTAGCGGTAGACGCTGAATTTCATATCACAGGTTCCCTGTAACCCTTAAACCCGGATATTACACCTGTAGGAGCGACTTCAGTCGCGATAAAAAGGGGAATTGAAGATCCAATCGCGGCTAAAGCCGCTCCTGCGTGAGCTCGTAGTGTATTCATGGTCAATACACCCGCTCCTTCGGCGGAAAGGAATCCACCGTCAACGGCTTGGTGCGGACCGGCTTGTAATCCACCGTGCCGGACTCGCGGTGATACAGACTGTGCCGCAGCCATTGCTGGTCGTTTCGCCCGGGATAGTCGATGCGCGAATGGGCGCCGCGGCTTTCCTGGCGCTCCAGTGCCGTGGTGACCGTTGCCAGTGCGCATTCCATCAGGTTTTCCAGTTCCAGTGCCTCGATACGCGCCGTATTGAAAACCCTGCTGTGATCGGTAAGCCTGACATCGGCGAGTCGTAATGCCAGCGCCCGGACCTTGTCGACACCTTCGCGCAGCACCTTTTCGGTGCGAAACACACCGCAGTTGTCCTCCATGATCCGGGTGAGTTCATTGCGCAGACCATTGACGGATTCGCCATCACCCTGTTTCTCCCAGCGCGCCAACCGTGCCATGGCACGATCGGCAGCGTCTGTCGGTAACGGCCGGTGATAACGGTTCTCCTCGAGGAATTCGATGATGTGGTTAGCGGCGGCACGGCCAAATACGAGGATATCCAGCAGCGAATTGCCACCGAGGCGGTTGCTACCGTGCACCGAGACACAGGCACACTCGCCGGCGGCATAAAAACCGGGTACCGGGTCTTCCGCGCCCTGCTGCTCCGGTACCACCACCTGGCCAAAGCGATTGGTCGGGATGCCGCCCATGGTGTAGTGCGCGGTCGGATAGACCGGGATCGGTTGTACAGACGGATCAATACCGAGAAAGGTGCCGGCCATATCACAGACGCCAGGCAGGCGCTGGTGAATCTTTTTCGCATCCAGATGGTCGAGTTTCAGCAGGACATAATCACCATTGTCACCACAACCGCGTCCCTCGCGTACCTCGGTAGCGATGGCGCGACTGACGACATCACGGCTGGCAAGGTCTTTTGCCTTCGGCGCGTAGCGTTCCATGAAACGTTCGCCATCCCTGTTAATAAGGTAGCCGCCCTCACCGCGCGCACCCTCGGTAATCAGCATGCCGCGGCCGGCAATGCCGGTCGGGTGGAACTGGAAGAACTCCATATCCTGCAACGGCACACCGGCACGCAGGGCCATGCCCAACCCGTCACCGGTATTGATCAGTGCGTTGGTGTTGGTCCGAAACAGCTGGCCGACGCCGCCAGTGGCCACCAGCGTGGTCTTGGCCTCGATCACCAGCAGTTCACCGCTGGCGATCTCGAGTACCAGCGCGCCAAGTATGTAACCGCCATCGTCACGCAGCAGGTCGACGGCGAAGTACTCATCGAAGAAATGTGTCCTGGCGCGAATATTCTGCTGGTACAGCGACTGCAGGATGGCGTGACCGGTACGGTCGGCCGCGGCACAGGTCCGGGCAGCCTGGTCACCGCCGAAATTCTGGCTCTGACCACCAAAGGCACGCTGGTAGATGCGGCCATCATCCAGCCGCGAGAACGGTACGCCGAAGTGCTCCAGCTCGTAGACCGCCTGTGACGCAGCACGGCACATGTATTCAATGGCATCCTGGTCGCCGAGCCAGTCGCTGCCCTTGACGGTGTCGAACATGTGCCAGTGCCAGTTGTCAGGCAGCACGTTCGCCAGCGCCGCGTTGACACCGCCCTGCGCAGCAACCGTGTGCGAGCGGGTCGGGAATACCTTGGAGACGACGGCAACATGGGCCTCGGCATGCGAAAGCTGCAGTGCGGCACGCAGACCGCCGCCGCCGGCGCCGATAATCAGGGTGTCAAAGTGGCGTTTCGGTAGCCTCATGTCACACTGCCACCAGTAACAGGCTGCGCAGGGCCCACAGGCCACTGCCGGCCAGTACCAGCCCAACCGCACCAAGCACCGCCAGCCGCAGTGCAACCGGATGAATGTAATCGAGTATCACGTCGCGCATACCGACCCAGCCATGAACCAGGAGTGCAAGGATAAAACCGGCAGCGCAGATATTCACCAGTGGCTGGCTCAGCCATGCCTGCCACTGAGCATAGGAATGTGCCCCGCCTGGCAGAAAGTGAATAATGAGATAGACGAGAAAACCGGCAAGATAGACGGCACTGATGCGTTGCAGCACCCAGGTCTGCAATCCGTGGGTATGCTGCGTCACAGTGCCCACCCCAGATACAACAGGGCCAGGGCAATGGCAGTCAGGTTTACGGCCCATGCCGAGATGCGTGCCGCGGGCATGCAGACACCGATATCGATATCGATCAGCAGCAAACGGATGCCGGCGAGCAGATGGTGCAGCAATGACCAGGCAATGAGCACAGAACCGAGACGTATCCAGCAGGGTCGCAACAGCTCGATGGCACGGGCATAGCCAGCCGCGTCCTGCAGGGATAGATCCAGCAACCAGACCAGGAATGGCAATGACAGGAACAGCAGGACACCGGCGATACGGTGAAGAATCGAGGTCACGGCAGCTGCCGGGAACTGGATCCGGAAAAGATTCAGGTAGATGGGGGCAGTGCGATGGTCAGTCATGGGACAGTTTCATTATTGGCTGCTTTTATACCATTGCCTCCGGCCTGACGCCAGCCGCTGTGACGGGGTACTGACAGTCAATCCGCCTTGCTCTAGAATCGTTCCCCTGCTCATCCCGGAATCCCCTATGAAAACCGAATGGAAAGACTTTCTGGTCGATGCCGGCGCTGAATTTGACAGTGCGGCCGGCAACGATGTCGCGATACATTACGGCAACCCTGAACGTGAACAGGAAGTTGCCCTGAGCGGTATGATTTTTACCGATCTCACCCAGCTGGGCATCATCCAGGCACACGGGGCAGATGCCGGCACCTTCCTGCAATCACAGCTCAGTAATGACATCGATGCCATGGACACCGGCCACAGTCAGCTGAGTGCCTACTGTACACCCAAGGGCCGCATGCTCGGCCTGATGCGGATATTCAGAACGGACGACACCTTCTATCTGCGGCTGCCGGCAGACACGCTGGAGGCCGTGTTGCAAAGCATGCGGATGTTTGTGATGCGTGCAGATTCGACCCTCGAGGATGCCAGCGAGGCCTTTATCCGTATCGGTGTCTCCGGTAAACAGGCCGCCACCACACTGGCAAGTGCGACTGGCCAGCCGCTACCGGAAACAGTCAACGCGGTTACCCATGCCGGTGACCTGACCATCATCCGGGTGCCGGGCCTGCATTCCCGCTTCGAGGTCTATGCGGCGTCACTGGCCGCTGCCGGGAAACTGTGGGACTCGCTGAATGTTGATGCCGCACCGGTCGGCATGTCCGCCTGGCGGCTACAGGAAATACTGGCCGGGCTACCCGCCGTCCATGCCGCGACCAGTGAGCTGTTCGTGCCGCAAATGGCCAATCTGCAGCTGGTTGACGGCGTGAGTTTCAATAAAGGCTGTTACCCGGGCCAGGAAATCGTGGCCCGCATGCGATACCTGGGAACCCTGAAACGCCGCATGTACCTTGGGCGGATTGCCACCGACCAGCCGGTCGCACCGGGTGCTTCCCTGTTCCGCACGGGTGATGCCGAGCAGGCCGCCGGGCGGATCGTCGATGCCCAGCCACACCCGGATGGCGGCCAGGCGGCACTGGCCGTGTTACAGATCAGTGCTGCAGAAAGCGGTGACCTGCACCTCGATACCGCTGACGGACCGGTTCTCAGTCTTGAATCTTTACCCTACCCCTTTGAGATGGCGGAGCAAGCGTAATTAGTCTGCTACTGGCGGTCAAAATGGTACACGGAGTCCTTGGCGTGAACTCTTCGATGCTGTCATTGTCTTAATCGCTGCCCACTGTAAACGCTG
>JBDLJX010000051.1:0-18847 GCA_039714155.1 Pseudomonadota bacterium
GACCGCGTAGCGGCCCCGCAGGGGTGAAATACAGGGATGTATTTCATCCATCCAAATCTCTGCGCGATCATCTCGCCCCGCGGTGAGAAGTGCGGGCTAACCGGGATGCAGCCAGTAAATCAGGAGGAACCGGTTTCGACAGGAAGGCCGGCAGTTCTCCATTCCGGATAACCGTCTTCCAGACGCCGTGCCTTTAGCCCTTGTTTTCTTAAACTCGCCACTGCATCGAAGGCCAGTACACAGTGAGGCCCCCGGCAATAGGCCACAATTTCCTGTTTGGGGTTGAGCTCTTTCAGATAGTGTTTCAGTTCGGAGAGGGGAACATTAACAGCCCCGGGGACATGCCCTGCTGCATATTCCTCCGGTGGCCGAACATCCAGCACGGTGACCAGTCCGTCTCGCACCCGCTCAAGGAGTTCCTGGCGGGGCAGGGGCTCCAGTTCATCTTTCACCGTTAAATAGGTGTTGACCAGTCTTTCCACATCCGCCACATGCCGTTCGGCGACACCGCGCAACGCATCGAGCAGACCGATCACATCATCACCGCTAAGATTGTAAAAAACCTTCAACCCATCCTTGCGGCAATTCACCAGTCCGGCCTGGCGCAACTGCTGCAGGTGCTGGGATGTATTGGCCACCGTCAGTCCGGATACCTTGGCCAGTTCGTCCACACTGCGTTCACCCTGGGCAATATATTCCAGCAATTCCAGCCGGTTACTATTGCTCATCGCCTTTCCCACGCGGGCGAACTGGGCAAATAAATCGTGTTTGAAGTTGCTGCTTGACATCGCTCTATAATCTACTAGTATCCTATTCAATAGATCTATTGAATACTATATTTTAAAATACGAGTATAGCAGGTGGCCGACGGGGGGCAATCTGCAGTTCCAGAGGGTCAATGTCCGTGAATCTCAACGACTTCATCATGACCAATGAAATGCCCATCCGGCTCGGGTTTTTCTTTGGCATCTTCGCGGTTATGGCCCTTTGGGAAATCGTCAGTCCCCGGCGTCACTTGCGGACTTCCAAGGCCATTCGCTGGAGTAACAATCTGGGTTTGGTGTTTTTCAACACGATTGTATTGCGGCTGGTGTTTCCGGCCGCGGCCGTGGGCATGGCCGTGTTTGCCGGTGAGCAGGGCTGGGGATTGTTCAACTATATGGATGCCCCGTTCTGGGTGGCGGTTCTGGTCTCGATTCTGGTGTTGGACTTCTTTATCTGGCTGCAGCACGTGATGGTCCATGCCGTGCCGGTGCTTTGGCGCTTGCACCGCGTGCATCATGCGGACCTCGACTTTGATGTGACCACCGGTGCGCGCTTTCATACCCTTGAGATCCTGCTTTCCATGCTCATCAAGTTTGCGGTGATCCTGCTGCTGGGCCCGCCGGTCGTGGCCGTGGTGGTTTTTGAAGTGCTCCTGAACGCAACCGCCATGTTCAATCATGGCAATGTGCGACTACCAAAAACTCTGGATCGGTATCTGCGATTGATCGTAGTAACGCCCGACATGCACCGGGTGCATCATTCCGTTGAAGACGACGAGACCAACAGCAACTTCGGCTTCAACCTGCCGTGGTGGGACCGCCTGTTTGGCACCTACCGCGCACAACCGCGCGCCGGGCACGAGGCCATGACCATCGGCATCCACACCTTCCGCGAGGACAAGTGGTGCAGCTGGTTGCCGGGCATGCTGGCCATTCCCTTTGTCGGCAAGGTGCAGGACTATGTCATCAACCGCCGTCAATGGAAGACTGACGATGAATAATAATCATCTCATGCGAATCATTTTATTCCTCGGGCTGTTGGCGGCCGTCACGCTGACCATTATCTACCGCGATCAGTTTGATGCCACAGCACTCGAGGCATGGGTTCGTGACGCCGGGCCGGTTGCACCGCTGCTATTCATGCTGATTTACGCCCTGGCCGCCGTTCTGTTCCTGCCCGGTTCAGTTCTCACACTGGCCGGTGGCGCATTATTCGGGCCGGTTCTGGGAACCCTCTATAACCTGAGTGGTGCCACGCTGGGCGCCACGCTGGCCTTCCTGATTGCACGTTACCTGGCATCGGACTGGGTCGCGGACAAAACTGGCGGGCGTGTGAAACAACTCATCAACGGCGTCGAGGGCGAGGGCTGGCGGTTTGTTGCCTTTGTGCGGCTGGTGCCGTTGTTCCCGTATAACCTGCTTAACTATGCACTGGGGCTGACACGCCTGCGGTTGCTGCATTATATCCTTGCGACCTGTGTGTTCATGCTGCCGGCTGCCTTTGCCTACACCTACCTGGGTTACGCCGGACGCGAGGCGGTCGCCGGTGGCGAGGGCATGATCCAGAAAGGCCTGCTGGCACTCGCACTGCTGGCCGTGGTGGCCTTTCTGCCACGCCTGATTGGCACCCTGCGCCGCGGCCCCATGATGAATACCGAAGATTTCAAGCAACGGCTGGAGACCGATAAGGATTTGCTGGTACTCGATGTGCGTACCGCGGAAGACTTTATCGGTGAACAGGGACATATCGACGGTGCCGTGAATATACCGGTTGAGGAACTGCAACAGCGGATGGCTGAACTGGGTGATCAGCTGGAGCACCCGGTGGCGATAGTCTGCCGGACAGACAAAAAGTCTGCAAAGGCGGCACTGTTGCTGACGGAAGAGGGTTTTGCTGATGTGCACATAGTGCGCGGCGGCATGACAAAGTGGCTAGAGGCGGACCTGCCGGTAACGCGTTAGCAAGCGCATATTGCCCGCAGGCCGGGGCTTGATGAGAGGTACGCTGACATGACTGAACAGTCCGGCACAAGGAATCCCGTTCCAGGAGAGGGGCACTCCCTGGATCCTGCTTCAACCACCACGGTTTCAGATGCCAGCCTGGACAAGTTTGCCCGCATTTTCGAGGCCAGCGCCAAGCGGTGGGAAGTCATCGTCTATCCATCGTTGTTAATGTTTATCATCCTGGCTGCCTACGGGTTCTATCTGATCTACAGCATGACCAGTGACGTACACCGTGTCACCGAGCAGATGGATACAATCGTACATTCGATGGTGGTGGTTTCTGACAACATGGTACGCGTCACGGACAACATGTCGTCGATGACCGCGAACATGAATTCGATCACGAATGAAATGGTGCATGTGGGAAGAAACTTTGACGAGGGCATCGACATTGCTGCCCGGATGGACCTGAAATTTGCAGCGATGTTACCGATCGCTCACCGGATGCAATACGACATGGACCTGATAACCAAGCGGATGTTGAATGTGACTGGCCCGATGAATTTCATGACTGACATGATGCCGATGGGGAAATAGCGATGGCCCGGGCGAGGGTGATGTGAATGCTGCAGGAAAGTCCAGTTCTGGTTCATAATCCCCGGGTTTCAAACAGCGCCCGGCAGGATCTCATGCCGGCTCGCTACAGTGTTGCGGTGCAACTGCTCAGCATGGCAGCCTTCACCCTGGCCTTTGCTGGCTGGCTGAATGAAACCTGGCTGTTCTGGTTCGAGAACCCTGTCTGGCTCAACCGCTACACCGAGTATGGCATCATCCTCGGGTTTGGCCTCTGGCGCATTTTGGCCGAGCAGAATCCGTATACCCGCAAGCGATTTATTATTCTGGTAATCGTCGTCACGGTGTTCTGGTGGTTGATTCCCTGGCTGCATCCGGTCTATGAACCCTATGTGGGTTTCCTCTGGGCGCAGCCGGTGTTTCCGTCTTTGCACGTGCCGGGTACGGTGACCTTTTTTCTGATTCTGGGCCTGGTATTTCTGTTTGGTCGACGCATTATTTGCGGCTTCGGTTGTCCCTGTGTGGGCATTCGCGAGACCGTGGGGTTTCCCTTCCGAAAGAAAACCCCGCGTTCCAAATGGACCTGGCGGCTGCGCCACAGCAAGTGGTTTTTCTTTAGCTACTATGTCGGGATTATGGTGGTGACCCAGTTCCCGCCAAATTCCTGGACAGTGAGTTTTGTCGGTGGTTTTTACCTCATTGTCGCCATGACCTACTTCGGTACCTTCTTTATTGCGCCGCTGACAGGTAACCGCTTTTACTGCCGCTATCTGTGTCCCTTCGGCGCCACCTTCGGGCTGCTCAATCATGCCGGCTTCTACAGCCTCGACATGGAGACCGAAAAATGCATCGACTGCCGGCGCTGTGAGCAGGTGTGCGACATGGGCATTCCGGTGTGGGAGCAGGGCAAGCAGGCCGGACGGATAACCGCGCTGGAGGATTGCATGGGGTGCGCCCGCTGTGTCGTGTCCTGTCCTGTCGATGCGCTGGAAATTCGTGATGTGCGTAACCTGTTCAGGCCAAAACTGGTACAGAACGCCAGCTACCTGTTAAAGCGGAAATCACCAGAGCAAAAGTCACAGAAACCGCTGCTGCGCCAGGAACCGCAGCAGCGGCCGGCCGGAGAACGTCTCGGCGACTGGACAGAGACAACGGCGCTACCCGGCCTGGCACAAATCCAGGCGCAGGCAGCACGCTGCCTCGATTGCGGTGTGCCCGGTTGCAGCAATGCCTGTCCCTTGTCCAACCGTATTCCTGAATGGCTGGAGGCCGTGGCCGCCGGCAACATCGAAACCGCTGCAGAAATCAGTCATAGCACCAGCAATCTGCCGGAGGTTTGTGGCAGCCTGTGTCCGCAGCAGCGGTTGTGTGAAGGTGCCTGCACCAAGGCCAGGGAGCCGGATGGCGCGGTAACCATCGGCGCGATCGAGCGCTATCTGACGGATGCCGCATTCAAACAGGGCTGGCAGCCACACTATGCTATCCGGCGTAACGGCAGGCAGATTGCCATCATTGGTGCCGGACCCGCAGGGTTGGCCTGTGCCGACCAGCTGAACAAGGCAGGCTGTGAAGTCACGGTATTTGATAAACAGCCGATCATTGGTGGTTTGCTCGCCAGCGGCGTGCCGCCCTTCAAGCTGGACAAGGCATTACTGCTACGACGTCATCAGTTGCTGGAACAACAGGGGGTTCGTTTCCGGCTGGGCGTGGAGGTCGATGAAGCACTGCTGCAGGAACTGCTGAGAACCCGTGATGCAATATTTCTGGGCACCGGCACCCAGACCTCCCGTGATCTGCAATTGCCTGGTCAGCAACTGACAGGCGTCACGGATGCGCTGAGCTACCTGCAACAGGTTAATCGCGACCCTGAACCTGCAGTAATGGCGGATAAGCATGTGCTGGTGATCGGCGGTGGTGACAGTGCCATGGACTGTGCCCGTTCCGCCGTACGCCAGGGGGCTGCCGAAGTGACTGTTGCCTATCGAAGGGAGGAACAGGTCATGCGCGCCACCCCCAGGGAAAAGCAGGCGGCCTTTGAGGAAGGTGTGTTCTTTCGTATGGAGCGTGCACCGGCGCATGTGCTGGGTGACGAGACCGTTACCGGTGTGCGCTTCAATACACCCGATGGCGGGCAGGAAACCATCGCCTGTGATGTGGTTATCCTTGCCGTGGGCCAGGTTTCACGGCCACCTCCCTGGTTGAAGCGTTGCGGTGTTCAAACCGACGAACAGGGCATCATCCGGGTGGATGAAAACGGCAGAACGTCCAATGCAAGGATTTATGCGGGTGGCGATAACACTCACGGCCCTGACCTGGTAGTGACCGCCATTGCCGCCGGACGGCAGGCAGCACACGGCATCCTCGACGGCTTCCGTCCAACACGGGTTGCACAGGAATCGATAAGAGCCTTGTTAAGACCGCCGGCAAAGCAGTCTGATCCCTGTCTTGTGGCCGCGAGAACTGCGCCATGAACAGGTTTACTGTGCTGTTGTGGCTGTTGTTGAGTAAAATCTCCTGGGCACATCACACCAGGGACCACCTGATGCTGGCTGAAGATGCCGAACAGGTGATTGCCGCTACCCGTGAGGGTAGTCACAGTGGCTGGATATGGCTGATCTGGGCCGGTGTGACGATCATCCTGCTGCTCGGTTTTGTGCGCTGGTGGAACAACAGGAAATGAGCCGCAAGCATGTCCGTTATGTCTGGGTCCCGATCATCATTGCCCTGATTGCAGTGCCAGCCGGCTTTTATTATGTCGACTGGAGCAAGAGCGGTGAAGGAGCCGGGCTTTATTCCAGGCAATGGCTGCCGGATGCCGTGTTTGCCTACTGGAACCCGGATGACTTCTATGAATCGACAGATTTGGTTGCCGGTGAGTTTGAAGGCGAACAGTGCATCGCCTGTCATGAAGCAGTGACACCGGGTATTGTCAAGGACTGGCAGGCAAGCCGTCACGCAACCCCCGGCAACGGAAAAGCCACGGTCTACTGTTCAGACTGTCACGGTAACAATCACCAGGCACTGCATCTGCCTGCACCTGACGTGTGCGGGGCTTGCCATGCGACTCAGCACGCCCAGTTCGAGGATGAAAAGCGTTACGGCTTTCCCAGTCATGCGCTGGCCATGGAACGGGCACTGGATGCAAAACATTTCGTCGACAAACCCAAGGCGGAAGTGACCGCTTGCCTGCAATGTCATTCGGTTGCCAGTAAGTGCGACTCCTGCCATAGCCGTCACCGTTTCAATGCCGCCGAGGCGCGCCGTCCCGAGGCCTGTATTACCTGTCACAGCGGACCGCCACACCCGGACGACGAAACCTATTATGCCTCGGCCCACGGCCAGCTGTATCTGGCTGAGGGGAAGGAGTGGGACTGGTCGAAGCCGTTACGCAAGGGTAACTACAAGGGCCCCACCTGCGCCTACTGTCACATGGACGATGGCAAACACCAGGTGGCCGACAAGTCGATGTGGAAATTCGGTATCAAGGAAATCAATCCACTGACCTCCGGCAACGAGGTCAAACGTGAGCAATGGGTGGCCCTGTGCAGTGACTGTCACGAGGCGGACTGGTCAAGGCAACAGCTGGTCGGGCTGGATGCGGAGCGCAAACAGGCCTGGAAAAAGTTGTACAGCGCGGAGGCCATTCTGAAGGATTTGCGTTCAAACGATCTGCTCTATCCCGCTGCCAATGAGCGCCCACCTTATCCCACTGACTGGCTGGACAGCCTCTGGCCACGGGCGCGGGTCGGTTTTTTCGAGGGACAGGCATCGGCCTTCTACAATGTTTCGCCCATCGAGCGTGATTATTTCGAGATGTGGTACTTCGACAACCTGGGCGCCTACAAGGGTGCGGCCCATGGCGATCAGGAGGCCGTTCGCCGCGGGCATGCGGCCATGGAACGCGACCTGGCGGCGATTGAGGAAGAAGCCAGTCGCTTGCAGGGCCTGGCAGATGCCGAACAACAGGCGCAACGCCAGCGCCCCGATGCTGCAAAACTCTGGAAGTCCGGTGACTATACAGACTTCAACCGGGAGCAGAACTGATGCGCCGGCTGGTGTGTGTATGGCTAACCGGTTTTGCCAGCATCTCCATGGCCGAGGTACCCGTACCCGAAGGCACCTTTGAAAACAGTGCCTGCCTGGAGTGCCATCAACAGCAAAGTGCTGAACTGGTTGCTGCATGGCAGCAGAGTGTGCATGCGGCAACGGAGACGCTGGCCAGTTGTGTGGACTGTCACGGCAAGTCACACGGCAAGGCTGCAGCGCGTGCCCGTCGGGACGGGACATGCGTAGATTGTCATGGTGGGGCAGACAGTCCGGTCAACCACAGCTACACCACTTCAAAACACGGCATCCTGGTGCGCCTGGAGCAGGATGAATGGGACTGGAACCGCCCGCTTGAACAGGCGAACTACCGTGCACCCGGTTGTGCCTACTGTCACATGCACAAGGGCAATCACAACGTCAGCGCAGGTGTGCGTATATGGAACGCCATGGATGGGATCGATACGGCTGAACGTGAACGGGTACAGGGTGCCATGCGTGCCGTTTGCCAGGAGTGTCATTCACCCCGTTATATCACCCGCCTGTTCGATAACGGTGAACGTATGCTGGATATCGGACGTATGAAAGTGCATGAGGCGGCTGCAGTGATTGAACAGGCAGCGGGTGAATTCACCGGGGCAGAACTGGTGGCTGCCCGGGAATACTTCGTGAGGATGCAGTCGCTGCATCTGAAAAATGTCTATCTTGGTATCGGGCACCAGTCGCCTGATTACCAGTGGTGGCACGGCCAGCCGGCACTGGACGGAGACCTGCTGCGTATCAAGGGTGCGGTGGGTGAGTTGCACCGACTACCGGCCAGGGGCAACAGCAAGGACGGGGAGTGAGCGTGACTCGAAAAGCCATCCTGCTGCTGGTCCTGTTGCTTGCCCTGTTTCTGGCCTGGCGTTTCATCCGGCCGTTGAATATTTTTATTGTCACGGAAGCCTTTGAGCGGCCAGAGGACACTTCCATCATTCCGGAATCCCTTGCTGGCCTGGGGGCCAGGGAATGCGCCGCCTGTCACCAGGAATTCTATGAGGAATGGCGCACCACGATTCACAGCCAGGCATGGACCGATCCCTACTTCCAGACCGACTGGCAGTTCGACGGTTCCCAGCATGTATGCCGCAACTGTCATACACCACTGGACCGGCAACAGCCCCATTTAATCCTTGGCTTTCGCGACAAGGATAAATGGGACCCCATCATGGAACCCAACCCGGACTTTGATCCCGACTTACAGCATGAGGGCGTAACCTGCACGGCCTGCCATTTACGTGAAGGCAGGATTGTCGGTGTTCAGGGTATCCAGGACAGCCCGCATCCTGTGCAGCAACTGGATGATCCCAATGAAGTGTGCGTGCGCTGTCACGTGGTGGAAGGCGACCGCTGGGATACCTTCTTCCGCTTCCCGCCCTGTGGCACGGTGGCCGAGATCCAGTCCAGCGCTGTGACCGGCAAGACGGGTGAACTGGTTTTGCAGGACACCGGTTCGCTGGGTTGCGTGCAGTGTCACATGCCACTGGTCGAGCGGCCGCTGGTGGAGGGTGGCAAGGTACGCCCGGCACGACGGCACTTGTGGCGTGGTGGCCATGACCCGGCGATGGTGAAGCAGGGTCTGGAAGTTCTGTTTACGGAAACCGGGAAACAAACAGGTAGCGAGCAAAAATTTACACTGACGATTACCAATGTCGGTGCAGCACATTATCTGCCTACTGGTACACCTGACCGTTTTCTGAGCGTCGATCTGCGGTTGCTGGATCGTGAGGGCAAGGTATTGAAGGAACAAAGCCACAGCATCAGGCGTACCGTCATGTGGCGACCCTTCATTGTCGATCTATGGGATACGCGACTGCCGCGTTGGCAGCCGCGCAACTACGAGTTGTCTGTTCCTGCAAACAGCAAACAGAAACCGGCAGCCGTTGAGGCAGTCGTGCGTTACCACCTGCTGGATGAAAGCCGGCGCAAGCGAATCGGTTATGAGAACGAGGCCCCGATTGCCTACGAAGTATTCCGGCAGAAAATCTCCCTGTATGCGGGCTGAATCAGGAGGGTATGAAAATGAAAGCACGTGATCTGGTGATTATTGGTGGCGGCGCCGGTGGACTGGTCGTGGCCAGCGTAGCGGCACAACTCGGACTGAAAGTTACCTTGATCGAAAAGGCGGCGAAACTCGGTGGCGACTGCCTGCATTATGGGTGCGTACCCAGTAAAACCCTCATCCATGCCGCCCGGGTGGCCTCACTCATGCGCCGCGGCCCGGAATTCGGTTTGCCGGCCTGTGAGCCGGAGGTGGATCTGGGCAAGGTCACCGATCACGTGCAGGCCGTGATTGACCGTATCCAGATACACGATGACCCGGAACGCTTCCGGGGGTATGGCTGTGAAGTCATCTTCGGTGCGGCAACATTTATTGACTCCCGCAATGTTCAGATCAACGACCAGGTGGTTCGGGGGCGCCGGTTTGTGATCGCAACCGGTTCACAGCCCTCGATACCACCGATCGAGGGTCTGCAAGAAGCGGGCTATCTGACCAACGAAGACCTGTTTTCTCTGCGTGACCTGCCGGCCCGGCTGGTGGTGCTGGGTGGTGGACCCGTTGGACTGGAGATGGCGCAGGCCTTTGCACGCCTTGGCAGCGACGTGACGGTGGTGGAGCGATTGCCGCACCTGTTGCCGCAGGAAGATCCCGAGGTGGCCGATGCCCTGCAGACACAGCTTGAGTCGGAAGGAATGTTCATTCATACCTCGACGACCGTGGAGCGGGTATCCCGCGATGGCGATAAAACGCAAGTTGGGTGCAGTGGCGGACTGACACTTGCAACCGATGCGTTGCTGGTTGCTGTCGGTCGACGGCCAGTCGTCGATGGCCTGGGTCTGGACGCTGCCGGTGTCGCGCATGATGCGAAGGGCATCCAGGTGGATCGGCGTCAACGTACCTCACAAAAACATATCTTTGCCTGCGGCGATGTGTGCGGGCCGTATCCGCTGACGCACATGGCGGAATACCAGGCCGGCATCGTCATCAGTAACGCGATCTTCCGTGTGCCGAAGAAAACCGATTACCGGGTGGTCCCGTGGGTGACCTACACCGACCCGGAACTGGCGCGGGTGGGGCTGACGGAACAGCAATCGCGTGACAAGGGCATTGAACCTGTGGTGCTGCGTTTTCCCTTTAAGGATATCGACCGTGCGATTACGGACAGGGAGACATCCGGCTTGACCAAGCTGGTGGTGCACAAGGGCAAGATTCTCGGCGCGTCGATCCTGGGGCCCCATGCCGGGGAATTGATCCATGAAATTGCACTGGCGATGAAGACCGGTGCAACTATCGGTGACATCTCTGCCACTATTCATGCCTACCCGACACTGGCCCAGGTCCACCGACGCACCGTGAATACCTGGTATGGCCAGAAACTGTTCAGCCCGGGAACCCGGCGGCTGGTCAAGTGGATCAATCGTCTGCTGCCGTGACGTGAATTTAATACCAATTATCTTGATTTATTGACGGAGAGGAGTGCTTGTGATGGTTCGTATTTTTCATATTTGGATTCAACACCTAAGTGCTCCTCTTTCCTGGCGGTTAGAGAAGGCACCGATGCTGCGGCGCCTCGCACTCCCTGGCTGCTCTGTCAGGGTTGCGCTTCGCGGTTGAATTCCAGGCTTCATTACCCCCGCATGGATTTCCTATGCACAGCCACACAGGAGGTCAGGCAATGCTCAAGCGACTGATTTGGCTTTCAATGGATTACCCGCGCACCACGCTGCTGCTGGTGCTGCTGGCCACACTGGTTTTCGGCTTTCAGTTTCCAAAAGTTCATATCGATACCGACCCGGAGAATATGCTGCCGGCAGATCAGGTTGACCGGGTGCTCTATAATCAGGCCAAGCGTGACTTTGGCATCCATGATCTGGTCGTGCTTGGGATCACTGACGAGGCTGGGGCGTTCCGGCCGGAGACCTTGGCCAAGGTGTCGCGCATCATCGACGGCATCCTGCAGATCCCCGGTGTCATCACGGAGGATGTGATCAGCCTGACCACGACCGACGATGTGCGCCCCAGGGCGGGGCTGCTCGAGGTCCGGCGCCTCATGGAGGAGATCCCCACCGATACCGCACAGGCCGAGGCCATTCGCGCGGTGATCGCGGACAATCCGCTGCTGACCAACAACCTGGCGTCCCGGGACGGCACGGCGCTCGCGATCTACATACCGATCCAGAGCAAGGACCAGGCCCACGAAATCGGCGAGACGATTGCTGAATTGGTAGAGGCTGAACTAGGACCCGGCCAGGCCTACCATCTGGCGGGACTGCCGGTTGCCGAGGACACCTTCGGCACGGAGATGTTCGTGCAGATGGGCATTCTCGCGCCGGCCTGCGGCATGATGATCTTCCTGCTGCTGTGGGGTCTGTTCCGCAAGCTGACCTTCATCCTGCCGGTCATGGCCGTCTCCATGTTCGCCGTGGCCTGGGCCATGGGGTTGTTGATCGGACTCGGCAACACCGTGCATATCATGTCCAGCATGATCCCGGTGTTCATCATGCCCATCGCGGTGCTGGATTCGGTGCATATCCTGAGCGATTTCTATGACCGCTATCCACGCGTGGGTGACCGGCGCAAGACCTTGCGCCAGAGCATCGATGCCCTCTATACGCCCATGCTGTTCACCTCCCTCACCTCCATGGCGGGCTTCGCCTCCCTGATGCTGGCCGACATCCCGCCGGTGCAGGTGTTCGGCGGCTTTATGGCCTTTGGCATCCTGGCCGCCTTCCTGCTCACCATTACCTTCATCCCGGCATCGGTCATGCTTATGCGCGAGGAGCGCCTGCAGGCCGCGTTCGGGCAGCTCGACGAAGCCGGCGGCTGGTTGGGGCGCGTACTACCGCGTTTTGGATCGGCTGCCTTCCGGCGCGCCATCCCGATTGCACTGGCGGCGGTGGCATTGCTCGGCGTTGGTATCTATGGCGTCTCTCATACCGTGGTCAACGACAACCCGGTCGAATGGTTTTCGGAGGGCCACCAGCTGCGCATCGCGGACCGGGAGATGAACCGCCTGTTCGGCGGCACCTACATGGCCTACCTGGTGGTGGAAGGAGAAGAGACCGGGGACATCAAACGCCCCGAAGTGCTGCACTATCTGGCTCGGCTCCAGCGCCTGCTGGAACAGGACCCGGTGGTGGGCAAGACCTCGTCGCTGGCAGATATCGTCGGCCAGGTGGGTTATGTCCTTCATGACGGGGATCCCGATCAGCGACGGGTGCCGGACAACCGCGAAGAGCTGGCCCAGTATCTGTTCCTCTACCAAATGTCGGGCGATGCCGTCAATCTCGACAACTTTGTCGACTACGACTATCGCCTGGCCAACATCTGGCTGCAGATGCGCCGGGGCCAGAACCGTGACATGGCCCGGGTAGTCGACAGTGTGAGTGAATTCATGGCGGCAGAGCCGCCGCCCGCCGGGATCGAGGTACACTGGTCCGGCCTGACATACATCAACAAGGTGTGGCAGGACGAGATGGTGTGGGGAATGATGAAGGCGGTCATGGCCGGTTTCGCCGTGGTGCTGGCCATGATGGCGCTGCTGCTGCGCTCGGTCACCCTGGGGCTGCTCTCCATGCTGCCCCTGACCTTCGCAATCACCCTCTCCTATGGCCTTGCCGCCCTGGTGGGCAAGGAATACGACATGCCCCTGGCAGTCTGTTCGACGCTGACCCTGGGCCTGTCCATCGACTTCGCCATCCACTTCGTGCAGCGCTTTAGGATTTATTTGCGGGAGTCAAACGGCGATCTGAGTAGCGCCAACCGGATCATGTTCGGTGAACCGGCGCGGGCCATCGCCCGCAATGCCCTGGTGGTGGCGGTGGCCTTCCTGCCCTTGGTGCTCTCGCCGCTCGGTCCCTACAAGACTGTGGGAACTTTCTTCGCTCTGTTGATGAGTTTCACCGCCTTGACCACCCTGGCCCTGTTGCCCGGACTGCTCAAAATCACCAGCGGCCGCCTGTGGCAGACAGGCGCCTCGGCTTCATCGAGATGAAGAGGATGGTAATGAAACGCTTCAGAAATTATCGCATGCCACTGACTACCGGCCTGGCGCTGGCGGTTTTCTGGTGCAGTCTCCCGGCCTTGTCGCAGGCCGCAGAGGAACCCGCAGTGGAGGAGATCGTCCGGCGCTCTTTGGAGACTTTCTATTACGCCGGCGAAGACCAGCGCGCCCGGATCTCCATGCGCCTGGTCAACCCCCAGGGCAAGGAGCGGAGGCGCGAGATGACCCTGCTGCGCAAAAATCTGGGCACCGGCAGGGAGCAGCGCTACTACATCTACTTCCACGCACCCGCGGATGTTAAGGGAACCGTGTTCATGGTCTGGAAGTACCCCGCCAGGGAGGACGACCGCTGGATCTTCATTCCGGCTATCAAGCTGGTGCGGCGCATCGCCGCCGACGACAAGCGCTCCTCCTTCGCGGGCTCGGACTTCACCTACGAGGACGTTTCCGGCCGCGAGGTGGGCGACGAGACTCATAGCCTGCTGGGCAAAAGTACATTGGACGGCCGCCCGGTTTACCGCATCGAGAGCCACCCCAAGGCCAAGGTAGGCTATGCGCGCCGCCTCTCCTGGATCGACCGGGAGCGGAGCCTGCCCCTCAAAGAGGAGTACTATGATGCCCGCGGTGAGCTGATGCGTATTTTCACCGCCGATGAGGTGAAACAGGTGGACGGACATTGGACAGTGGTCCGGCGCAGCATGCGAAACGAGCTAAGTGGCCACCACACCGAAGTGGTGTTCAAGGAGGTCGAGTACGATGTCGGAGTTTCCGACGATCTGTTCAGTGAGCGATATCTGCGCCGTCCGCCAGGGCGTTGGGTACGGTGAAACGCCTTCCGCTCCTGATTCTGATGATATCGGGTGTGTTTGCTGGCGCAGTCAACGTGAATGCGGCAGAATTCGATTTTGGAGGTTTTTTACAGCTCCACGCGGCGGCCCGAACGAGCCATGTAGACTGCCCGCCCGAAACCGAGTGCACAGTGCCGTTCAACGAGCAGCGCCTGCGGCTAAATGCGGAGGGCAGTGGCTTTGAAGGTGCGGCGGGCTTCGTAGGCAAGCTGGAACTGGTGCATGATTCCGCCCTGGATGATACGGATGCGGACATGCGGGAGCTGTACGCCGACTACAACTCGGACCGATATACGGCGCGCGCAGGGCGCCAGATCATGACCTGGGGCGTGGGCGATCTGCTTTTCATCAACGACCGTTTCTCGAAGAACTGGGTTGCCTTCTTCAGCGGTCTGCCGCTGGAATACCTGAAGCGCGGCAGCGATTCGGTCAAGATTAACGCGTTTCCAGCCTTTGCGGACGTGGAGGTAATACTGGCCCGGTTCCGCAAGGACAAGCTGCCCGATGACCGGCAATTCGTCATAGAGAGTCCAATTTCGCCCTCGCTGCCCCGAAACATTGACGATCCATCAGATCCCGAGATCAACCTGCGGCTGTCCCGATATCTGGGAAACTGGGATGCGGCCGCCTATTTCTCTCGCACCCATTTCCGGGCACCTGCATTGAGGGTGGTGGGGGAAAACGTCGCGGGTGAGTTCCCCCGTCTCGATACCTACGGGGCCAGCCTCTCAGGGCCGTTCCGGAACGGTGTGCTCAACCTCGAAGCAGGCTATTATGACTCCCGCGAGGACCGCGACGGTACGGACCCCAGCATCGAAAACAGCCAGACGCGATTCCTCGTGGGCTACAGCCGGCAGGTCGCGGAGGACACCACCCTCGGTGTACAGGGTTTCGCCCGGTGGATGCATGACTATGATGACTACAAGCGGACACTGCCTCCCGGGTTCCCGAAACGCGACCGGCTCCGCACAGTGGCAACCCTGCGCTTCACCCAGTTCTATCTGCATCAGACGCTGAAGTTCAATGTTTTTGCTTTCTGGGGCCTGAGCGAGGGTGACGGCTATATCATCCCCTCGGTGAAATATTTTTTCAGCGACTCACTGTGGGGCGAAGCAGGAGCGAACCTGTTTCTGGGCGACGGCAAAGGTCAGTTCGGCGCTCTCGGGGAGAATGACAATGTTTATCTTACGTTGCGTTATGCCTTCTAAGCAGAGGCAGGTGGTCATTTTCGGGCTGATCACACTGGCCCTGTTTCTGGCATGGCGCTTACTGCGTCCGTGTATACTGGCAGCGCCTATCCTTTGGCAGCCCAAGGCTAGTAGTCCTTCAACATGATAATTACGGGTTCAGCGTCCCTGTGGTGTTTCGCAGCAAGGCGCAGTGCGAAGACAATGGCCCCGGTTTTATTCTTATTGGCCTTGTCGAGCACTGGAACGCAGCGGCGGGACACCACAGGGACGCCCTCCGGGTTAGCTTGTCAACGTCCACGGACTGCGTTCCGCCTCTTGACAAGGGAATGGCCATTGCCTGCGAGGCGCGCCTTGCCGTGAACGTTGACAAGCTAACTGAATCCGCAATTATCATGTTGAAGGACTACTAGGGGCAGATTGACATGATTCTTCCCCACACACTTTTGGATAGATTGTTGGGGGTGATTCGGCGCGTTGGTGCAGAAGCGGGCGATAGTGAAGACGCTCGCTTGCAAAAGACGCTGCTGGTCGGCGCCAGCCTCATGTTTATCCTGGCGGGCCTGCTGTGGGGCAGTATCTACATTGCATTCGACGAGCCACTGGCCGGAGCGGTGCCGATATCCTATGCGCTGTTTTCGTCCCTGAGTATCTTCTTATTCGGATTGACACACCGCTACCGGCTGTTTCGGTTCAGCCAGTTGCTGCTTATCCTGCTGCTCCCGTTTCTGCTGCAACTGGCCCTGGGCGGATTCGTCAATTCAAGCGCCGTGATTTTATGGTCACTGATCTGCCCATTGGGTGCGCTGCTGATCGGGCAGCGCCATCACGCCCTCTGGTGGTTTCTCGCCTTCCTGGGCCTGGTGATCGTCAGCGGTGTGATACAGCCGGATGCGCCTCCCACCAACAACCTGCCACCCTGGCTGGTAATCATCTTTTTTGTGGCCAATATCAGTACGGTTTCGGCCGTCGCGTTCATTCTGCTCCAGTACTTCGTAGGCCAGGAGACCCGCTTCCTCGGACTGCTTCGTCTCGAGCAGGAAAAATCGGAAAACCTGCTGCAGAACGTTTTACCCAAGGAGATCGCAGCGATCCTGAAAGACAAGGATGAAACCATTGCCGAGCACTACGATTCGGTCAGCATCCTGTTCGCTGACATCGTCGGTTTCACGGCCCTTTCCGAGGAACTCTCTCCAACCGAGATGGTCGATCTGCTCAACGAGGTATTTTCCCGATTTGACTCACTGGTTACAAAGTACAGCCTGGAGAAGATACGGACCATCGGTGACAATTACATGGTCGTCTCCGGTGCTCCACGCCCACGGCCAGATCATGCCCAAGCCCTGGCGCGTCAGGCATTGGAGATGCGTGCCTACGTCGAGGAATATCAGCATAACGGCAGGCGATTGAGCTTTCGCATCGGCATCGGCTCCGGTCCGGTGATCGGAGGCGTGATCGGCCGCCAGAAATTCCACTACGATGTCTGGGGCGATGCGGTTAATGTTGCCAGCCGCATGGAATCCCAAGGTGTATCCGGAAAGATCCAGATCACCCGAGAAACCTACGAGTTGCTCAAAGATGTATTCATTTGCGTACCCAGGGGCAGGGTGCCGATAAAAGGGAAGGGTGAGATGGAGACCTGGTTCCTGGAAGGCATCAAGGCTGACCATGAATAGGGTCATCTCTTTTACAGCGAGACATAGCCCCTCACCGCGCTGCTGATCATTGCAGTAATGACGTGGGTAAAGCTAACGGGACAGCAGTGGTATCAGGTATATCCGTCCGTTGCTAGCTGTGTGATATACCGCCCGATATTCTCTCTTGCGGCGCGTTCATAGCGGGCCTGGAAAAAATCGGTAAGGAAGATCGTGGGCCGTTCCCGCAGGTTATTCAAGAACGCGATTTGCGCGGGATAAAACTGCGCGTCAGCAGTTCCGGATTGCTCGACTCTGAGCGCGGCACAGTCTTTCAGAAATTGTTCCCATGGGGATCCAATGCTCGAAAGGTCGATGTCGCACAGGTAACGGGCATCCTGTTCCTGCGGTGGGTCGCCGTGCACTGTCGCGAGGATCTGGTTGCTGACTTCCTCCACGAAGCCGGGCGAAAAATGCTTCCCTGCAGTGCGTTTGAATAGTTCCGCGCTCTTCTCCTCGTTATCCGACGCATTCGGCTGGAGGATTATGTCATGGAACCAGAGTGCCATTTCCACGGCCACAGGATTTTCCATAAGAAATGAGGCAAGGTCCAGCTGCTGCAAGCAGTGGCTGAGGTGTTTCGCCGCGTGGTATTGACGCCAGGGTTCGTTGTAGGAATCGATTAGTTCTGCCCAGACGACAGTGGGATCACTTCCGGTTTCAGGTAACGAGAGATGGTTCCAGAGTCCGCAGAATCGTGCTTTGAGTGCCTCCGGCGAGTAACTGGTATCGGTTCTATCTATCAGTTTGCCCATTATGTTCGAGCCAGCATTTGTAGCGCTCCGTCCCGCTATTGTCTGCATCGCGCCAGATAAAAGTGTGCTGTCCCATTGTCCGGAAAGTCGGACAAGATGTACTCAGAACTTATTATAACCTTTTCCCAACGGTATGCATGATTGCTGGCAATTGCCTCCCCAAAGCATTCGGTCTGCTACACCCGCCTCTCGGTACTGTTTGTATAAGGATAATTGGAAGGGACGCATGGTGGCAAAATGGAGAAACTCAGTTGCTCAAAGAGAATGCCAGGTATTCGGCAGAAATCAGGCATAGGTGATAACTCAGCATGCCGGTTAGATACGCCATGGAAGGGTTGGAGCTAACCTGCGTTACCGGGTTGGCTATTGCTTTGGTGTGCGAGTAAAGTGCTTTAAGGTATATCAATACAGGCTACAATCATGCGGTCTCTGATTCGTGCTGACGGTTTTATCTCCCTGTTGATTTTGGCACTGTCATGTGTGCAAAACAGTGACGCATCCGAAACCGCATCCAGGATTCTGGAGTGTATGGCTGACAACATACCCCTGTCTGCAAGCGTCCAGGATATCGAATTTCGTTCAGAGTCATTGAGTGTCTTTGAGGAGGATGAGGATTTCTTTGAGAGGGGCGTGCGAACCCTCAGAGCTTCTGTCTACTTGAGCCGTGTTTTCGATAACCAGCGGCGTGTACTCGCTTACTTCCATGAGCCCTTCGAGGTAAGAGGTGCGCGTATCCTGCTTATAGAAAAGGAATCCGGAAACGAGACCTTTCTCTATGCCCCCGTTTTCGGGGATGTGCGGCGGTTGACGGGCAGGCACATTTCATCCTCTGTAAGCGGCACGGATTTCTCTTACGAAGATCTGGAACAGCTATATGCTATGGCCAAAGGGGGGTCGGTAACCCGTCTTGCGGATGCTGAACTCAATGGTAAGGAAGTCTACGTGTTGAAATCCGTATCCAGTGCGGGATCAGACTCGACGTACCAGCGCATCG
>JBDLJX010000052.1:0-18771 GCA_039714155.1 Pseudomonadota bacterium
GGCAATTCACGCCGAACATACCCATATAGCAACCGTCTTCGTCGACCACGGGCACACTGCGGTAGCGGTGCTCCATGATATAGCGGGCTGCGGTACTGATGAAGTCCGTTGGCTTTAGCACGGTGGGGTTGGGGAGCATTATCATTGCAGCGGTCATATCGATTTACCTTCGCTTGTTTGACTGGTGTTAATGCTACCGCGGTGAGAAGTGCGGGCTAGATGATGCCTTTGCTCACTACATCAGTCGCCTTTGACGTTTGATGTTGGCTGACCCAACCAGAGGTCGCGGCAGGTGCTGAACCGATCAGCGCCAGCCTGACTGGACAACCATTTGGAGGAACTGCCATGCTCAGCCCTGGCACCGCCAGTTCCCAGGAGTTTGGCGATCGTGGTTAATAGGTATGCGAGGAGTACCAGCAGATCCTTCATGACAGCGATGGGTAGGGAAGGTTGCCCTCAGGAACAAGACTGTCCAAGTTATCGTTTTCAGGTGATAATTACAAATTCGCCACCCACCCGGTAGCTGTCTTCCTGTTGCACACGCTGTGCGCCCAGAGCGATTGCTCGACAACAATTCAGGCTATCCTCAGAACATCGGGCACACGCAGCAAGCGCCCCGGTTATGGACACATTTCTTTCAGCGGCTGGTGAGGATATTAATATTGGGAGTTCACGTGTTAGAACCTTCAGTCCTTAACAGCGCCTTTGTCAATCCAGAGCCGGATTGTCGTAATTTGTTCGGCACTGAGGGGCGCCTTGCCGTGTGGCATCTTTATTGAGGGGTCGGCTTTTCCAGCAACCAGCAGGTACAGCGAACTGGACTCGGATGAGTCTGGCACAATAACGGGTCCAAACTTGGTTCCTTTCATTACAGCTTCATAGGAATCCATCAGATAGCCACTTTTCTCTGTGCCCTCCTGCCCGGCTACATGACATTCCATGCAGTGTTGCTGCACGATGGGCTCCACATCAGCCACATATGTTACTTTCCTGAACGGTGCTTCTTTGTCGCAGGCCGCTATTCCCACGACAATTAATAACGATACAACCGGCAGTGTATTACGAATGTTCATCGGGATACCTCCATAGGTAAATTGTCATCGTGTCACCATTACTTGTTTGCATGTCAACCTCCCATGAACAAGCATTATTTAACAACATTTAGTTACTGCTTATGAAGCATATCTATTCTATTATGTAGTCCGCACAGAGTTAGCGGCAGGCTATTTTCTTACTCGGGGGCTTCGTCAGGTAGTTGATAGAACCACATCTGATACAGGGACACGAACCACTGGAAAGCGAAAGCAAGCCCCATAAGCGCCCCGCTGATCAACACCACCCAGGCAAACGCTGTATGGATTTTAGTCAAATACCAGGAGGCGACGTCTAAAATGATACTGACGAATGGAATTGTGATCACCAGATGCTTCAGCCACTGCAACCGGAAATGGGCGTGACAGAAGATCAAGCTGGTAATGAAAAAGATGAAAGTCATGCCAAACAGGTGAATATGGGAAACCCGCACAAGCGTGAAAATATCCATCCCGGTATCAATTTCTATGAACTGCGAGACATCCTGAAAGCTTATTAGACTGGGGACATGCGGATCGCTGCCATCGTGGCACATCCGACACCCTTCCTCGATGATCGGCGCCATCTCTTTCTCATATTCCTCCTGCACCGCACCTCGGTATATCCACGCGATAATCTTATCCCTATCGTCCCGAGACAGCATGCGTTGCATCGGACCTTTCAGTGCGGCTTCCAGGCGCGTGTCGGCCTTGCTGCCGCTATAGGCAATCACCAGGTCGGTTACGCTGATGCCTGGCCTCCCATCCCGCCCCGCATGGGTATCGTAAAGATTAATCATGGCAAACAGATAGCCCATGCCGAGCACCAGCAAGGTCAATGTAAATGTCAACCTCAAGCTGCAAGGGAGTTGCAGGAAGTGGATGCAGTATTCTTCCTTCTGATTCACCATGGGCAGTCCCTGTCAATCAAGCTTTATCGATTCTCGGTTACTGACATACGACCCGGTCCTGTTCAAACCCGGTTCGGTCAGTTATGGAAGGCCCCCTGATCTATCCAGGTCTCGATCGTACTGATCTCCTCAGGAGACAACGTACCCCCCCCCTCCCCGTAGGTAAGCGGTTGACCTGCAGTTTGAAAATCACAGCCGGTCATTACCATTGCGGCCAACAAGCAGACAATGAGAGATGTATCCCCCTAACAACATTTTCTCTTCTCCCATATGCGAATGCGATGCGTAAAGACATCTGTTTCTATCGGGTAGCCGACGATACTATAGCACTATGCTTTTACGTTGATAAGGATGGAGCCTCTTCTAATATGGAATGAATCAAAAGGGGCTGTTACTTTACATTTAAATACAATACAGGTTCAATAACACACATTACCAATCGCTACCAGGGGTATCGGGTAATCCATTCCTGGTCCGGTTATGCCAACCATCGCCAACATGCCCACAGAATATTTCAACGATGCGATGCCGGCCTTTAAGAGCGGTGATCTGCCGAACCGCAAATATCACCCCAGCAAACTTAAATGCAATTCATGTGAATCTTTTGGGGCAGCAGCAGGACAATAGATGAAATCGATTAGAAACATTCTGACCGTTATTGGTCTGCTCACCATATTGGGGGGTGGCTTGTTACTCATAAAGGTGTGGCCGATATTTTCCGAGTTCGATCCTGAGTTCATACCAGTCTATTCTGAGTTCGTAACAACGCTCCTGGAGTCAAAGGACCCCGGCATCGCGATGATGTGGTCTGTACAGGTCGAGGAAGGTATAAGCATCGAGGATGTGAAAGAGTCCTTGGTAAGCATTGCCACTGAGCGCAACTTTTTATATACGGGTGAATCCGAATTCTATAAGGCAGTGGAAGCGATAACCGGTGAGCCTTACCGCCACGTGAGTATCCTCACATTCTGTGACGCCAAAGTCGGAAAAATGATGGCCGACTACCGGGACGCATATACTGGCTTTATGCCCTGCCGGATAACTGTCGTCGAGGACAAATTCGGCAAGATCTGGCTTCACTCGATGAATCTGGACCTTATGATTCACGGTGGAAAGGAGTTACCCCCCGAGTTGAAAAAGGAGGCCATGCGTGTGTGGAAGAATATCAAAGATATGATGGCAGGCGCGGCTAGCGGGGATTTCTAGGAGTTCACTTTCGGGTATTCGCCGATCAGTAAGGGAACCCGACGGGGCATAATGATTAAAATTTCTTGTGCTCACAGGGGACTGAAAGTTCATTGAACTCGGTACATGTCAACGAATGATCACATGGCGTGCATCCATTGATGGCCGTCGCCTGGCTTCCATTGTATCCACACTACCTTACGGGAGGGGGTTTGATATAAGTGATTCCCTGCACCCTTGATATGATCTGCAACTCCTGAATCTGGCAGGAGGTAGCACACGGCTTAGTCCAACAGACATTTATCCGTCATGCTACGCACAACAGATAAATGCTTATATGTTATCGCTTGCCGTCATCGGGTTGAATATCAGGGGTTCAAAGGGAGTATTATGGAGCTGGAAACCATAAAGGAAGACCCCGTATCCGATGTGCGTTCCACGCCAATCTTATTTGTGCATGGCATGTGGCACGCCGCGTGGTGTTGGACAGAGCACTTCCTGCCCTATTTCGCCCAACATGGGTACGTATCCCATGCTTTGAGCTTGCGCGGTCATGGTGGCAGCGAGGGGCGGGAACGGCTGCGCTGGACGTCCCTGGCTGACTATGTATCTGATGTGGCGCAGGCGGCAGGTCAGATGGAAAGGCCGCCGGTGCTGGTAGGGCATTCGATGGGCGGCATGATAGTCCAGAAGTACCTGGAATCAAATGGGGCACCGGCTGCCGTACTGTTGGCATCTTCACCACCCCAGGGAGTGATTCGGGCTACTCTGCGTGTTGCCCTTCGGCATCCGCTGGCATTCCTGAAAGCCAACTTGACGATGAGCATGTTTCCGATGGTCAGCACGCCGCAACTGGCACAGGAGTCTTTCTTTTCAGCGGACATGCCACAGGAGAAGGTGAGGAGCTACTTCTCGCGGCTGCAAGATGAGTCATACCGAGCGTCTCTGGACATGATGGGTCTGAGCTTGCCACGGCCCAGGCGGGTGAAAACGCCGATACTTGTGTTGGGGGCGGCTGATGACCGTCTCATCTCGCCAGGCGAAGTTGAGGCAACGGCGCGAGCTTACCATACACAGGCAGAGGTGTTGCCCGACATGGCGCATGACATGATGTTAGAGGCTGGATGGCAGGCGGTAGCGGATCGGATACTGGGTTGGCTTAACGGGCAGGGATTGTGATGGTCGTAAGCGCAGAGGAGGGCTTGGGCAAAGGAACAGATCACAAGCAATACATGAATGTCCGCTTTCAGTGGCTAACTAAATGGCACTTGGAATAGTACTCTACACCAACGACCCAGAAACGGTATGGAATGCGTTTCATATGGGAACATTGTAAAATACTATGCCATCGGGGAGCAGTTACAAGCCAAACTCAGGTTACCGTGAGGTAATTCGTTGTAGTATCAGTTTGCAGTGTTGATCCAGAGTTAGCGTGAACAAGCATTGTTTCAGAGGATTTATACATGCCAACAAAGAAATACCTGACGGTCGCCATCCTGACTCTCTGCATGGTTGCACCGGCTGCAGATGCAACCAACGGCTACATGTCTCACGGTTACGGGATAATTTCCAAGGGTATGGCGGGGGCCGGCTCGGCACTGCCCCAGGATACGCTGTCCGTTTTCAACAATCCCGCCGGCCTGGTTCGCCTCGGCAAGCGCTACGACGCGGAGCTGGAATTATTCAGTCCGAAACGTGAATACAAGGCGAACGACGACTTCGCCCCGCCGCCGAGCCCCAGTGTCCCGCCCGGCAGAGAGGAGAGTGAGAACGACTACTTTCTGATTCCCGGATTCGGCATCAATCTTCCGCTGGATGACAAGAGCACGATCGGTGTTGCCCTGACCGGCCAGGGTGGCATGAACACGGAATACGATACCGCCACCTTTGCGAATTTCGCCGCCCCGCCGGGCTCGCCCCTGAACCCCACCGGCGCATTTACGGCAACCGAACCCACGGGGGTCGATTTTGCCCAGATGGCCCTCGGTGTGACATATGCAAGGGAACTGGGGGCGTTTGCAGGACTTGGCATTACGCGCCAGTCCATCGGCATCACCCCGATCCTGGCGGCCCAGCGGTTCAAGGCCAGGGGCCTGCAGCCCTTCAAGGCGCTCTCGGTCTCCCCGGACAATGTCACCAACAACGGCTATGACTACTCATACGGTGCCGGGGTGCGGGCCGGCTGGTTCGGTTCGCTGCTGCGTGACCAGCTCAACGTCGGGATCTCCTACCAAAGCAAGCTGTGGATGACTGACTTCGACGATTACGAGGGCCTGTTCGCCAAGGGCGGCGATTTCGATATCCCGGCTATCTTCAATTTCGGCCTGGCGTTCATGATCACCCCGAAACTGACCATGGTGGCGGATTTCAAGCGCATCTTCTATGACGATATCGATGCCCTGTCCAACACCAATGACATTACCTTCAACCAGATCATCACCAACCCGGACAATCGCCTGGGCGGCGATAACGGGCTCGGCTTTGGCTGGGATGATGTCAATGTCTACTCGGTCGGGCTGCAGTACCAGATGAACGAGAAATTGACCTTGCGGGCCGGCTACAGCGCCGCCGACGAGCCCTGGAAGGACGTGAACACCCTGTTCAATGTCCTGGCGCCGGCAACGATTGAAAAGCATGCCTCGTTGGGTGCGACCTATAATCTGGGCAAGCAGAGCCGGGTCAGCTTTGCCTTTACCCATGCCTTTGAAAACACCATCCGGGGGACCAGCCAGTTTACCGGCCCGCAGACCGGCTATGTCCGCATGCATCAGAACATGCTGCAGATCAGTTATTCGCGTGATATTGGAATCTAGTCGAATCCTGGACAGGCCATAATGTTTACATGCAACGGCTGAAAAGGAAATCTGTATCCAATAAATATAACGACGCACAGAATATATACATCTTCCCACTCGCCTTGCTACACACAGATTACTCGGACAGGCTGTTGCAATCTGAATAGCTGTCGTCCCACACCGCAGCTTATATCCAATACGTTCTGGCCTCCTTAAACTCGGCCATACGAAAGATCGTTTCGGACGCCATGCATCGTTTTCCAGTTTTTGTTGGTGCAACAACTCCCATCTGAATGAGTATGAACTGCTGAGTTTGCAGGGCGGATTAAACGTAAATAGCCCTATATATGTCTGCCAAATATGGAGCAATCTAGCTACGTTGATCCGATAGGCGCTGCGTTATCCCACTTCCAAAAATCACTTTTTGTTTTCACGCAGACTCAGCCAAAACCGGCCATTTGGAACAATGTGCTTTTGTCTGCGGTTTCGGGGAAAGTCCAGTTTAGCCCTATCAGGGTTTTCACTTTGACCCAATACCCGCTGCTTTGTTAGTGTGAGTATCGATGGATCTATTATTTTGTAAAAAATTCGGCATGAAAGTGTCGCAGCAGCGAATCGAGGCGTATCTCGATCGCCTGTACGGTTATGCATTCAATCTGACAAATGACCGGGAATACGCACGCGATCTGGTTCAAACCTGTGCTGTCAAGGCACTGACTGCAAAGAAAATCCCGATTGACGAACCGGCCTACAGGGCATGGCTTTTCAAGATATTGCGTAACGCCTATCGCGACGAAATTCGCAAGAATGTGGGCGATATGATCAGCCTTGATCAAGTCGATGATTGTGGGGAAAGCCTGGGGAATAAAATTGCGGATACACACGTTTCTATAAATGAGCAGACATTAATTAACCAATTAACCGTTCGATCAGCCCTGAAACGGCTCTGTCACGATCAACGTGAGATCCTGGTGTTGGTGGATATTGCGGGTTTCAGTTATCGGGAAGCTGCTGATCTGCTTAATGTTCCCATCGGCACTATTATGAGTAGAGTCAGCCGTGCCAGAAGGGTCTTATTGAAAGTGTTAAGCAAGGATCAATCGCAACCTGCTGCGTTGAAAGTTGTGAGGCTGGAACAATGAGAAAGCAGATTACATGGGATGCGCTCAACGCGTATGTGGATGGTGAGCTTTCACCGGTAGACGCCGCTGAAATCGCCAAGGCGGTAGCGGAGGACTCTGATCTGGCAGCGCGTGTCGCCAGGCTGAGTACCCTCAAGGCCGCTTTTTACAGCTTGCGTCCTGTCGATCGTCCCGCAATCGAGCTGGATAGTTCCAGTAAACAACGAACATGGTTGCCCTGGGTTGCTTCGTTGGCGGTTTTTACTCTGCTCGGTGCCATATTGGGAGGCGTAATGCTTGCCAGAGATCAAGCTATTTCTCCTGCCGAAATCGCCCGTGCTGAAGCCGTACATCATGAGTGGTTGACATCGACGAAGCGCTTCGAAAATGAGGACCAGAGTGAAGTGCTTGATGTCAGTATGGAAATACTTCAACTTGATGCCTATGTACCCGATTTATCGAATGTAAATCTGGTCTATGACGGTATCCGGAAGATATCAATACGTTCCGGTGAAGGGTTACACATTGGATATCGTGGCCCACACGGTTGCATGGTTAGTCTCGTTGTCTTCCATGACCCCAGGGATCTCTCAGCGAATATAAAAGCATTAGACCGGGGTGATCGTATTGTTTATGGTTGGCGGGTCCACCAGACAGGTTTCTACCTGCTTGCGTCCCGCATGGACCCTAATCGGCTATCCGAGATCGCCAAAGTTGTCTACCGTATAACGCAAACGAAATCACCTTTGGATGCCCAATCCATTCTTGCACTGAACAAAGCAAAAGCCTCGAGCCAGCCCTGTACTGCCTGAATCGGGTCCGGTTGTTGAACTGGTTTCAGCAGCAAGCCCCCCTGAGTAGCCCCCCACCTGGTCAAAATCCACATTCAGCTGGTCTTCACCCCTCCCCAATAGCGTCTTTGGGCGCAAAACCCGGAAATTTGTTGGAATAAAAATGCGTGGTTGCTCGTTTTCTCCTAGGTAACGATCAGTATTTTCTATCCGTAAATAAGAAATTTCTTTAATTGCCAAGCAGTGGGGGTGCCGCAATGCCACAGATCACGTCAGAAGATGAAGAAGAGCATCGCTCAGCTGAAGCATTGCTGGGCGAAGCGGAGCCCTGGGATTCCTGGGAAACAGCGCTCGTTGGCTACAGTATGGCCGTTGGCCTTGCCGGACTTGTGGTGCTGGGGTGGCTCATTGACAAGTACATCCTTTCCTAGCAGTTCACAAGCTCTGCGGGCAGTGATATAGCGGCCATGAAGGCGCAGGTGGAATTCAAGCTCAGTCACGATGGTGACCAGTGGATCGGCCGCAACGGGGATCTTTTTGTGTCTGGTGAAACCATGCAACTGCTCGATAATGATATTTGCCGCGTCCTGCAGGAATCGGGGCAATTTCCACGTGGTACTCGCGTCCGCGTATTTCTTGGCTTTGATTTCGACACCATCCCGACATGGTTACGCCAGTACCATACACATTATTTCAACCGTCTCGTGACGTTAACCCTGTGACCCGCAGTATCGGCATACATATAAATACTTGAGGGAGATAGCGACATGGCATCAGTAAACAGGAAATGGACCGACGGCATGCTCACTACCGAGGACTGGTGGGCGGTCTGGATCGGACTCACCTTGTTCGGCGCCGGCTTGCTCAGCATCTGGGGTATTGATGCAGTAGGCTGGATGGCCAAAACCAAGACCTGGGAGTGGACCAGTTTCTGGTCTTCCCCTGACTTTGACAAGCTGTTGGGGGTGGCACACGGCAAGGCCGGCAAGGCCTATGAGGGCTGGTCCGGCTTCGGGGCGCTGCTGATGACCTATCTTGTGTTCGGGGTCGTAACCGCAATCGGGGCCTACTTCCAGAAACTGGATGTCAAGAAGTTCATCCTGGGCTTTGCCACGATCTTTTTTATCACCTTCGCGGCCTGGATGACCGGCCATGAGGCCCACTTCAAGGCGGCCAAAACCAGCCAATCCATGCTCCAGTCCGAGATCTATGGCAGTGATGTGTACTGCCTGACGAAAGTCCACAAGTGTACGGGAATGATAAACAAGGCCCTCAAAGAGTTGGGGGTTGATGTAGCGACGGGCGATATTCCTACCAGGGAACAGGCGGCGCAAGCCGTGGACAAGACCAAGAAGGCGATCCGGATGTCATGGGGACTGCAACTGGGCGGCGGTTTCTCGTACATGCTTTCGCTGTTTGTCGGTCTCATTATTGGCAACTTCATGAAGGGCTTCGCGGGCTTCCTCAAGGAGGCAGCCAAACCGGAGTGGTTTATCAAGACCGCGATCGTCTATCTGGGCGTCAAGCTGGGCCATATGAGCATCTCGTCAACGGCCAAGGTTGGCGCCGGCGGTGAACTCATGCTGGATCTGGCCCTGGCCGGTGCCGCGGCAGCCTTTGTCGCCTACCTGATCTTCTGGCCGATCGTCTACACATTGGGACGCAAGGCCTTCAAGCTTAAAAGGGACGCCTCGGCGGTGCTCGCCTCCGGTATCTCCATCTGCGGTGTATCGGCCGCGATCGCTACCGCGGGCGCCATCCGCGCCAAGCCCATCCTGCCCATCGCCGTGTCCATGCTCATCGTGGTATTCGCCATGATCGAACTGGTGGTATTGCCTACCGCCTACACCGCGATGGCACCGGAACAGCCCATTGTTAATGCCGCGGCCATGGGTATGACGGTGAAGACCGACGGTGCCGATGCCGCGGCGGGCGCGATCCTGGACGAGTTGATGGTATCCAGTCACTACATAGCCTCCGGTGAACTATGGGAAGAAGACTGGATACTGGCCGGTGCTGTCCTGACCAAGATCTGGATCGATGTGTTCATCGGCGTATGGGCATTCGTCCTGGCGCTCATCTGGGTATACAAGGTGGAACGAAGACCGGACCAGGCGCACGTTGGGTTATCGGAGATCTGGTTCCGTTTCCCCAAGTTCGTGCTCGGCTACTTTATCGCCTGGCTGACCTACGTGGCGATCGTCATCTGGTTCCCGGAATCGGCAAAAGCTGCCGATGCGGGCGCCAACATCGTGCAAAGCCCCATGCGCAAGATGATGTTCATGCTCACCTTCGTCGCCATCGGTGTCATCACGGATTTCAGCAAGCTGAAGGGCATGGGCAGGCTGACGTTACTGTATGCGATTGCGCTGTTCGCCATCATCGCCCCGATCGCTTACGGGGTGTCCTACCTCTTCCACCGTGGCCTGGTGCCACCCATCGTGACGGGGTGAACCTGGTTCCTGATTTTGGTCGGCCTTCGTTCAGGGGAGTGGCCGCCCTTGTGTATTGCTGAACTGCAATGCAACAGGCAATCAGGTAACCTGTCCTGACCGGGAGACTACGATCCGGCCAAAATCCCTACAGGAACTACATGAGCTATTTTAATTGCGGTAACCGGTAGTGGCTTACAGGCACAACAAAATAGTAATACTGTTACGTGTATTTGCCGGCGCACTGGCACTGATTGCATTTGCCATATCGGGTATACGAGGTTACGGGTTTCTGGTTGCCGGCCAGCAATGGGGTGCGGAAGGTGGCATTATTATTCTCGGCATCTTCTTTCCACTCTCACTCGGACTTATCTTTGGTTACCTGGCAGTAAAGGGTGAATTTCCGTTTACCCGAAAACACAGTGAAAAAATAGATCAATGAGTGAAACAGACAGGATTGTTATCGGTACCGTGATAATGCTGCTTGGTGTGCTGATAATAAACTTCAGGGAAAAGGTTGCTTATAACGCGTCCCGTATTTATAAGCGGCTTGGTATTACTGTGCCATGTGAAGCGTATGCCAGGCAATTCGGGTTCATTGGCACACTTATGATCGTATTCGGGTTTATCGTTAGCGCTAATATGCTCGGTATTTTCTAGACATTAAAGTCAATTCGTTATAATCATGCCATGCAGGTAATGTCGTCTACGTGGTCTATTCTTATAGAAAGAAACCGACAACGATGATTAGTAAATGTGGAAGAGGCCTTTGAGTTCATTCTTGGAGTGAGTCTGGCCTCAGTAAAGGAGTGGGAACCGGTCGCACTTGCCGGGGAGGATATCGAGGGGGTCCACCAAATGTGCGTCGGGCTGCGGCGAATGCGATCGGTGCTGACCGTATTTCGGTTGGCTATCTCTCGCAAACTCACTCGCCCACTGGCCAGGGAAATGCGGTGGGCCGCAAGAGCCCTGGACCAAAGCCAGAGTACGGAGGGCTGCCGCATAAAATTACCGAGTAGCTTGAAGTGCAGATGAACCCCCCGATGACCTATCAGAGGGCTACTCAAAACCCGACCGAACCGGAATATTCCTGACCAGGCCCTGCTATCCTTGAGATATGGGATACCAGTCGCGGTCGATCCAATCACATTGTTCCTGCAGGTGTGCGATGCGCATGCGGGCCTGAGACCTGCCTGGCGTGCCGGCGGAACGGGAGGACATACCATGAAGGCGAAGCTCGTTTCTTTCGGTGAGATTCATATCGAGGGCCAGCGCTACGACTATGACGTCGTGATCGAGAAAGGGGAGGTTCGCAAGCGCCACAAGAAGCCCTCGAAGGCCTACCGCGCCCGTTTTGGCCACACGCCGCTCTCGGACCAGGAGAGCATACCGTGGCACGGCGGGAAACTGTTCATTGGCACCGGTGCCTACGGCAGTCTGCCCGTCATGTCCGAGGTCTACAAGGAAGCGCGGCGAAAGGGCGTGGAGGTGGTCGCGAAGCCAACCGTCGAGGTATGCAGACTGCTGGAGGACTGCAAGCCCAAGGATATCAACGCCATTCTGCACGTGACCTGTTGAGAGGGGCCGGGAGGGCAGAACGTAAGCCAATGTGGCTGATTCTCAGGACCACCGGCATGAATGCCTGTGTCAAGACCTCCCGGTCGACCAGCTGCCATAGCGGATGTCGTTGGTCTGTACTTTGAGGCTGATCAAGCCACTCAATGAAGAGATTGACAATAACAGCCCTTCCAATCGTCAATGCCTGGATGACGATGCGCGGCATCCTGTTGGGTAGCCTTCTTGTCGTCCTGTCGTGTGTGGTGCCCCCACAGGCTGGCGCCAGCGGGATCAGGCCATTATCCTTATCGATCGAGATGGGCAATATTCCCGAACGCCCCACAGCACCCGAGTTTGCGTTCGAACGCTTTTTCCAGACTCGCCCACTTGACCAGTTTCAATTTGCACCGGATAACCGCTCCATCTATTTCATCAGGAACGATGGGCAGGTGGACAATATCTTTGCGATGGACCTGGCCAGCGGGTCGCTACGTCAGGTCACCCATCTGGCCGAATCGGTCTCTGGATTTGGGGTTGACCACAAGGGCCAGTTCCTGATTATCGTGCATGACGTAGAGGGGAATGAGAGCTATGACCTCTACCGCTTCGACCTTGGAGCGGGGGATATGCTGCGGCTCACATCGACTGGCAGAGGTGATACCACTATGGCCTGCGGGCTCTCGCCGGACGACGCGCTGCTGTACTATGCGCAGACACGCCATCACCGGAGTGAAGCAGGGCTGTGGCAGGTGGAAGTCAGTACCGGCAAGGTACGCCAATTGTTACCGGGTAACGGACGTACCCTGGACTGCGACGGGGTCAGCACAGATGGCCGGTATCTCCTGTTTGGGGAACTGATCGGGTTTGATGAACGGCGCCTGGGGTTGCTGGATCTCGCCACCGGCAAAACGCGCTATATTATCGACGCACCCGGGATCAACAATGTCGACGGAAACTTTGCCGAAGATCAGGTCTACTTCCTCAGTGCTTTGGGCTCAGACAGATTTCGTCTCTGGCGGTACCGGATCGGTGATATCGCGCCGTCACCTGTTCAGTTGCCCTTTGACAATGATCTGGAGTCACTTTCGATGTACGCGGATGGCCGTATCGTCGTTATCGCCTATCGCACAGCGCTTGCAGGTCGCACAGCCGTGTTCGTTGATGGCTTCGATGCACCGACTGGTTTCGGGCTGCCACCTGAGGCTGTTACGGGTGCCACATTCAGTGACGATAATCCGGATTTGGGTGTCGTGCTCACCGAGACTGCGAGCATACCAGGTCGCTATTATCAGGTCGGCACCGAAAGGCCCGTACTTCTGTATGACGCCAACCAATCGGGAATTGACAACATTTACTTCGCCGAGGCACGTTCGTTACAGGTTCCGAGCTTTGACGGCCTGGAGATCCCGGTGCATCTTTTCATCCCCAACGGCACCTCGGCCGATAATATGCGACCCGCTATCTTTCTTATTCACGGTGGTCCGCAAGAGCATCTGGATCCCCTGTACGACAGTGTTATCCAGTTTCTCGCCAACCGCGGTTTTATCGTGGTCGTACCCAATGTACGCGGCAGCACCGGTTTCGGAAAGCATTATGCTTCACTTGATAACAATGACTGGGGTGGTGGGCATATCCGCGACATCGTCGAAATCGCAGCAGCAGTGCGTAGCATTGATATTATCGACGCTGATAATCTGTTTATTGTCGGCATGAGCTTCGGCGGGTTCAGCGTGATGTCACTGATTACGCAGTATCCAGACACATTTCGGGCCGCAGTGGACTTCTCCGGTTTTACTGAGTTGGCCACCTTTGTTGACAGCTGGCCGCTGTACCTGCAGCGGCATCTGTTTGCTGAGCTCGGGTTTGATCCACGCAGCGACCGGGCACGGAATCGGGCATTGTCACCGCTTTACCATATTGACCGGATCAGGATTCCCCTGCAGATCCATCAGGGGGCCAACGACAACCGCGTACCCAGGGCGCAATCCGACTGGCTGGTGCAATGCATGCGTGGGATGGGCCACACTGTGGAGTATTTCGTCTATCCTGATGAAGGGCACGGTTTCACACGTTTCGAGAACGAGCGTGTGTCCTACCAGCGGCTGGTAGCATTTTTGAGGCGCCAGTTAATGGAAGGTGGCGGAGAACCTGACTAGCCCGCATTTCTCACCACGATGACGAGCCCTCGCTTGATCTTTGAATCGCACCTAATGGCGTATGCACCACAAACGGCCGGACCTTGCGCGTTGAACCAATTTCTGGGTGCCGGGCATGCTGAATGAGTACCTTCGCCCCTTTGCTGCCATTCGAGCTTCGGCATCTGAGCGTCCGTTATTCAGCCTGCATGTTAACATTTCAAACAGTTACGCTATTGCGAAGAAAGCGAGACCGGGAGTTGGCAACTTCGCGCAGGCGAAGCCGCCATGGAAAACGGCTACTGCTGCTATCGATTAATCAGAGTTCTGAAGATGTCTTGGGAAAACAATGCTGAGGAATCGATTGCATAGCAAGATTGATGCTGAAAAAGCAGGCACGGTGAGTTCGAGCAGAAATATTCGCATCGGATTCCATCTGACTGACAGCCAGATCAGAGCGCAAATCATTCGCTAAGACCGTCCAATGAATACAGTTATTCCACGCTATGAATTTCGCACGTTCGCGCAGAATTTCGGGCTCGTGGAGGACAAGATACGAAGCTTTTCCCGCTGCGAAAAGTATCGGGAAAGTCGAGAGATCTACGTCCTTTCTGCGGGCAACAACGAAAACAACACAAAGATCCGCGATGATAAGATGGACATCAAGGTCATCGTGAAAGAAGAGCAGGGGTTGGAGCAATGGGCGCCCCGCATGAAGGGTGAATTCCCCATGGCGGTCGAGACGATCCGCGACGAGGTTTTTCCCGCCCTCGGCGTGCCTGTTCCCCGGTTTGCGCGGTCGCGCTATACCCTGGACCAGTTCCAATATGAACTCATTCGGCCGCATAAAGATTTGTCCGCAGCACAGGTGTTTAAACGTCGCTTTGGTTTCACTGTTAACGGATGCATCACGGAGATTGCTGATCTACTGGTAAACGGGGCAGCGATTAGAACGGTTGCAGTGGAATCTGAGGACCCTGAGGCCGTGCTGTACGCAAAGGAAATGCTTGGTCTGGGAGAGTATGAGAACGTCAACTATCTGTTGGCGATCAAGCGGATCATCGGAATGGAACCGGTTCCGGCGTAACAGACTGATGGTACTCATTCACACACCCGGCAGAGAGGTTTACAAGGATCATGGGAACTGAAATTGAGCGGAAGTTTCTGGTGAAGGAAGGCGCCTGGCGCGAGGCCAATGCAACAAGATATCGGCAGGGCTATTTGAGTACGGTCAAAGAAAGGACTGTGCGCGTGAGAACGATCAATAAAAAAGGCTACTTGACCATCAAGGGCATTACCGTTGGGGCGTCCCGGCTGGAGTTCGAGTATCAGATTCCTGCCGCGGATGCGGAAGAGCTGCTGGACAGCCTGTGCGAAAAACCGCTGATCGAAAAGAACCGCTACAAGGTGGATTACGGCACGCTTGTATGGGAGGTCGATGAGTTTTTCGGTGAGAACGAGGGACTGATCGTTGCTGAAGTGGAGCTTCAAAGTGAGGATCAGCTATTTGATAGGCCGGAATGGGTGACTGAAGAGGTCACTACTGACCCTCGCTATTATAACGCGAACCTTATCAAAAACCCCTATTCCAAGTGGTAGAGGGATACGTACTGCTGCTACTATGCGGCATCTGGAGGTCTGCGTCCCCTGAACTTCCAGTGACGACCTGGAATCATTCGGCAGGTTCAATAGGAAAGGGTTCTAAAGCGCTGATTATAGATTCCAGATAAGGAACCACTGTTCGAATGCCTTCTGGGGCAGTACGATGCAGGGCGTTAATCGCATTACGAGCGAGCTCTTCTGATCAGTATCGGCACATGTCCTCCCAATTGCGCATCTGCATCTTCTGCATGGCCACAGCACTGGTCTTCGCTTCGGACAAGTTAACAGCGCAATCTCCAGATGAAGACCAGAACATCGTGAACTATTCCTATGCTGTCGTTTTTGGTACTGGAGTGTACAAGGTCGAAGATCAAACGGCATTCATATTCCGGGCACCATTCTCCTGCAGGGTACGTGAACCATCACGTGAACGCTCTGGAATAAAGCTACTACTGCCAGCCTTAATGGGCTATTACGACTACGATTACGACAAGATCTTCCAGGGTGACCTGCCTGGTAACGCGGCCACACTGAGTTTCGTGCCGGGCCTCGAGTTCGAGTACGTCATGAATGAGCGCTGGCGACTCAAACCCTACGGACAGGTCGGATTCGGGCGGGATCTCAAGAATAACGAGAATGCCCTGATCTATGTGGGTGGGGTAAATAGTCACTATAGAATCCCTAACCAGGGAAAATGGCATTTTGCGTTGGGTAATACGGTGATCTACACGGGTTACGATCCGGACGACGGTGGGGCGCAGTCAATTGGCATACTCGGGGCCGGGATAGACATGATCTCTCCCTGGGGCTTGCCTGTGTTCGGCAAGGAGACCAATCTCGCGAATTATCTGATCTACTATTTATATCTGGATAATCCAGGTTTCGAACAGCGAGATGACCGCTCGAAGAGTGTCAGTGGCGAAATCGAGTGGGGATTAGCCCTGGAATTCGAGAAACCGCCCAAGCTTATGGGTATCGAGTTCGAGCGCATTGGCCTTGGGTTTCGTTACGGTGACAACATCAGGGGTATCCGTTTTGTAACGAAATTTCCGTTCTAGGCCTTATCGGCCAAATCTATACATGATTCCACCTGAATCACTTTCCATTTCCCTGTCGACCTTTATCCTCATTGCCTTGGCGGAGGTCGGTGACAAGAGCCAGCTGGTGTGTATGGCCCTGGCGGCTCGTCACCGTCATTGGCCTGTGATACTGGGTGCAACGACGGCATTTCTCATACTTAACGCCCTGGCAGTATTGTTCGGTGCGGGTGTGGCCGCGTGGATACCTGAGCGGGTAACTGCCGGCTTAGTGGCCTTGTTGTTCGGAGCTTTTGGTATCCACGCCTTGTACAAACAGGATGACAGCGAGTCGGAGGATGTGGTCGAGAGGTCGGGCCACGGCATTTTCCTCACAACTCTGCTGTTGATCCTTGTGGCCGAGTTTGGCGACAAGACACAGATCGCGGTAGCGGGATTAGCAGGTAGTTTGGCTCCTTTGCCAGTGTGGCTGGGCGCCAGCGCCGCTCTGGTAATGGTCTCCGTACTCGGGGTCTGGGCCGGACGCACCGTGCTGCAGAGCCTTCCGCTTCTTTGGCTGCACCGGATAAGCGGTGGTGTCTTCCTGTTGTTTGCCCTGTTGGCGGCTTGGCGGGCACTTGCCTGAGATAACTCTGGGATACCCCGCTTCACATCACCAGGGGCACAACGTCTGTTTTGGGCCCAGACTATGTGAAAACAGGCAGCGGCTTCGGTTCACCGATGAGCAGCGGCCGCGACTTGCTTTGAAAACCAGGGTCCTTGGCCGCCGTTTGCTAGATCCGACGCACACGGCAGATTCACACGATGCTCCAATCCAACACAGGGAACGCCTTGGCGGTATGCTAAATTATTACTATTGTGAAGCGGCTTGAAAGTACACATTCAATTTTCACGCCATACAGTAAACCTTCTAAAAAACGTGTTACATGAGCATCAAAGCAAAATGGAATGAACGTTATCGTGCTGCGACAGGCGAGCGACAGGCATCACGTGTCTTAAAAGAAAACCTGCATCTATTGCCTGACAATGGCCGCGCGCTGGATTTGGCCTGTGGATTAGGGGGCAATTCCATCCTGCTGGCGCAACAGGGTTTGAAAGTAGACGCCTGGGATATTGCTGATGTTCCCATTGCAGCGTTGCAAGACGTCGCATTTAGGCGACAGTTATCCATTCAAGCTGAGGTGCGGGATGTTGAGGCTAATCCACCCGTGCCGGAAACATTTGATGTCATTATTGTGAGTTATTTTCTTGATCGTGATATTATTCCTGCCCTGATACAGGCACTTAAACCCGGTGGTCTGATCTATTATCAAACCTTTACCCATCAACGTGTATCCGATCGAGGTCCGCAACGAGCGGAATTCAGATTAGCTGATCAGGAACTGCTGCATCTGTTTCCCGGATTACAGGTTTTGTTTTATCGTGAAGAGGGATGTGTTGGCGATGTGCAGAAAGGCTTTAGAGATGAGGCGATGCTTATCGGAAGGAAAAAGGGTTGAAGCCGGATTCCGAGTAAGACAAACGGACGTATCTGATGCGGTGTCACCAGTTTTATTATATGTATGGAGCTCATGACCTGTATGGCGTGATCTTCGGCAGCCGCTTACGAAACCCCTGCGCCCTCTAATAATTCATAAGTTTCCGTAATTGTATCCTGGTTGCTCAAAGCGCCTGATTCCATACAGGGACCATCGGATGCTGTATTAAGTGCTCGTTCACTGACATTTTGCGAATGAGCGTGTATTGGCGTGCGCCGTGCAAAGGCGGCGCTTCTCAGTGGGTGCAAATCCCACCCGGCAATGTTGCTCCAGCCGGAAGCAATCGGAGCAGTCATGGAGGTAACGAAGTGGCTGAAGCATTTGGTGTAGATGGCCGCCTGGCGACGGAGTAATGGTGCGGCTGTTGCGGTTCCGTCAGACGAAAGGGGCGGTAACAGATAGGCTGATTCTTAGACCACCGCGCCACATCTCGACTCTACCGAGCCCTGATCTTTAGCATTTTCTTAATATATACATATCAGACTTTTCAGACACCCTTCCCAGGTTAATCAACGGTCTCTCTGCACCTGAGCGATACTATCTGCGTTCCGACCCCGAACAAGCTGAGCTATGATCCGGGTATGACTACTCCTGTCC
>JBDLJX010000053.1:0-18514 GCA_039714155.1 Pseudomonadota bacterium
GATGGTGTTCATGGGTCACCAGCAACTCCCCGTCAGGCACAGTCATATCAATGCGCACCTGGTAGAGATTGCCCTTGTGATGATGGCCATGGGGGGCCGCCACCACAACCCGACAACTCATGATCTGATCATAGAACCACTCAAGCTTCCCCGCTTTTTCACGAATATCTGCCTCCACGGCAGCAGAGGGTTCCATATCCCGGAATGTAATCTGTAAGGGTATTTGCATCCCAAGTATCCTCCCGAAAAATCAAGAATATGTGGATTTGAAGGTTATGGCAAATGACTGGCCCATGAAGCATCTCTCATTGCCCTGGTCTCTCTAGCGCCAGGTCCGGCTCGGCTACATGGTACAGAATCGACGCACGGGCCGCGTCGCGCAGCTTGACCGCCGCGGCCCAATCCGTGTCTTCCGGCATAATCGGCTTACCGACGAGAACGCTCACTGTCCCTGCGTGCGGAAACCAGGAGTCGGCGCGTAATATTGAACGGGTGCCCCGGATGGTGACCGGCACCACCGGTACACCGGCCTCGGCGGCGACCACAAAGGCCCCCATGTGGAACGGCAGCAGGCCCGGCATACGTGTGAAGGTGCCCTCCGGGAAGAACAGCAGGGAATGACCGGCCGAGACCTTCCGTGCGATACGCCGGGCATCCGCCACACCCCGCTGCTTGTCGAAGCGTTCCACAAAACCGGCCCCGATGCGTCGCAGGAAAATACGCGGGATGAACCGCTGCTTGAATTCCGCCTTGGCCACGAAACCGAGGCTGACAGGCAATGCAGCTACCAGGGCCACCCCGTCCAGATAGCTGGCATGGTTGGCAACCACAACACAGGCCCGGTCGCCGGACAACTGGTCCAGCCCCCGAACATGCAGCGGTATGCGGGCAAGACGAAACAGCAATTGCGCCCCCTTGCGCATTGCCACCCAACGCCAGGGCAAACGCGGCAATAATGCAACCAGCAGCCACACAACTGGTGCCAACAACCAGAAGATCACATGCGCATAAGTGGCATAGCCCATAGCGAAGAACCTCCGCCATGCACTGCGCAAGCCTGGCCACATTGTGGCCAGGCCAAGACGGACGACTTGCCGCCACACCGCCTGCGGACCCTGGCCAATCCGGCCCTGTTCGTACAACTCGCGGACAGCGGCGCGGCGAAGCTTGCCGCTGGAGGTCTTTAACAGGGTGCGGGGCGGTGCCAATATCACTTCATCGGGCGGCATGCCCATCAGATCAGTGGCTGCCATGCGTATCTGTTCCTGCAATGCTTCCAGCGTCGCGGTCTCCGTCTCGCGGGATTCGGCCAGCACGATGATCCGTTCCGTGCCGGAGTGAAGGTCCGAACTGCCGAATACCGCGACACAGCCCTTGCGGATCCCGTGCATGTTTCCCACAGCCTCTTCCACCTCATAGGGGTAGATGTTGCGCCCGCCCCGAATGATGATGTCCCTGGAACGACTGGTCAGATAAACGTCACCACTGGCGACATACCCCAGATCACCGGAATCCAGCCACTCGCCATTGAACAGACGCCGTGTGGCATCCGGGTTGCGAAAATAACCACTGGTGGCCGATGGGCCCCGAAACTCAAGGCGCCCTTCCTGACGCTCCGGCAACTCCCGGCCTGCGGGATCAACGATGCGGATCTGGTACCCGGGTAACGGCTGGCCACAGGCAACGAATTCCAGTGCACGGGGATCCGACTCCTCAGCCGGGGTCGCCTTGCCCGAGGTCACAAATGGCTCCCGCTGTATACGATCGATCAACGGGCCACGGCCAAAGGGTGGAAAGGCCAGTCCCACCGTGGCCTCGGCCAGGCCATACACCGGCGCCATGGCCTCCGGCCGGAATCCGTAGCGGGCAAAGCGTTTACTGAAACGCCGCACCGTCCGGGGACTTACCGGCTCGGCGCCATTGAAGACCAGGCGCAAGGAACTCAGGTCCAGGCCCTTGATATCACTGTCTTCCAGTTTGCCAAGGCACAACTCGAAGGTGAAATTGGGCGCGGCGGACAATGTGCCACGATGCTTGTGGATCGCCCACAACCAACGTCGCGGACTGGTCAGAAACGCCAGTGGCGACATCAATACCAGGGGGCACGCATAGTACAGACTGCCCAGCCAGGCACCGATCAGCCCCATGTCATGATACAAAGGCAGCCAACTGACAAACACATCAGTGGAATCCGCGCGCACGGCCTCGCCCATGGCGCGGATGTTGGCCAGCAGGTTGGCGTGCGTCAGAATCACCCCCTTGGGCTGGCCGGTACTGCCGGAAGTGTACTGGAGGAAAGCGATGTCCTGCGCCCGAACGGGGGTGCCGCTGAACGCCTTGCCGGTCGCCAGTTCTCCGGGAGTGACAACACCTGACAGCTTTTCGACCTGCGCCTTGAGCAAGCGCGCCACTGTCCGGGCTTCCGGCACCGTGATCAGCAGGACCGCCCGGGCATTGGCAAGAATGCCCGCATGGCGGCGCAAGTGGTCCTCGATCTGAGTCGGGCGTACCGGCGGGTAGATGGGCACGGGGACCCCGCCGGCCAGCAGAATGCCGAAAAAGCTGTACAGGTAGTCACGGCCGGTAGGGAGCATGATGGCCACATTCTGGCCGGGTTGCAGAGCGTATTCCCGGAGGCCCGCCGCAATCGCCTGCGCGCCGTCGAGCAGTGTCGCATAGGTAATCTCTTCCGGCTCATCCCCTTCGCCATACAGATACACATGCGGACGCTGCGGATGGGCAAGCACGTGCCAGTCAAGCATCTCCAGCAGTGTTTCCGCCCCGTGGGGGGTGCCCTCCGCCTCCCCGGGAGCGGTCATCCTCACTTGTGCCGGGGCGGCTGGCTGGCCTGCCGCTTGGGCGGAAAGCACAATCCGAAGCAGATCGCGGGGTGTTTCAGCGCTTGCCAGTACCTGTTCCGAAAAACTGATCCCGAAGGTCCGCTCGATGCGCAGCAGCAACTCCACGCGCGACAGGCTGTCAAATCCCAGGTCGCGATCGAGTGCGCTATCGAGTGTCACCTGGATGGTGCGCTTCCGTTGCGGGTGCAATTCCTCCGCCAGGCGGCGCACCACATCCAGCAACGCTTCGGAGCGATCCATGGCGCTCCGCCCGTCTCTGCTGTTACGCACCCTGTCCTGCATTACGCATCCCCGGCTGAATGCGCACCGGCAGGGAGGCGCAGTTCGGCAATCAACGGCAGGTGATCGGAGGCCAAGCGCGCGAGTTCCGTATCCGGGACCTCGATATCCAGCACCTCGATGGACTGATCCACGAAGACATGATCAATACGGGCCGTGGGGAAACGTCCAAAGAACGTTCGCCGGGGTCGGTGGCTCTCCAGTTCGATCTGTGCATCATAAAGACGCGTGCGCAACTGGCGGCAAACCGGTGAGGACGGCAGTGCGTTGAAGTCGCCGCATAGCACTACCGGCCCGCAACAATCCGGATGTCCCAGCCAGTCGGACCCGAGCAGCGCCTCTGCCTGCACCCGGCGCTCGCGCGGTAACAGGCCCAGGTGGGTATTCAGTACCTGATGCTCGATGCCGTTCAATTCGATTGCCACCCACAGGGCTCCGCGTGGTTCAAGCCGGAGCTTGTCGACCAGGCCCGGTAACGTACCGGCCTTGACCAGGCGCATAGGCAGATGGGTCAGGATCGCATCGCCATAGCTTTCCTCCTCGATGTGCATGGCCGGATGGAAGTGAAAGTCCATTTCCAGGTAACGGGCGATGAGGTGTGCCTGGTCCATGCCTTCGGTGCGCGCCCGGCCCACGTCCAGCTCCTGCAGTGCAACCACGTCCGGAGCGTAGCGGGCGATGACCCGCGCAATGCGCTCCGGGGCCAGCTTGCCATCCATACCGATACAGCTATGCACATTATAGGTCATGACACGCAGGGTACCCGCTGTAACGGTACGTTTTGGCCGCTCCAGTGCTTTATGTTCAGCGCGGCCCAGAAAGCGCAGCGCGGCATGACGCAGGTCAAGCGCGCGCAGGCCAGCGTTTCCGGCCGCTGGCAAGGATACGTCGCCCGGCAGCAGTACAAACGCACTGGTTTCCTCGGGGCCGGCACCGCCGTGTGCACCACTCTCGGTTGCGAAACTGCATGGTGTCGCGCCGGCCCGCCAGCCACAGAGGATGAATTTCCCCGCATCCGGATGGTGACACAGCGCAATCAGATCCCGGGCAGTTTCCTCCAGGAAGGGATGATCGGCGCCCAGGACCTCGGCATTTTGCCGCGGCAGGGTGTATGTGCCGGTGTCGGTCCATGCTAGCGCACGCTCCGGTCCATCCGCTGTCAACACCAGCGGCACCCGTGCAGTGGTTGCCAGGACGCGGGCAATGGAATCACGTACGGGTACCTCCAGCTCACGATCGCAATAAACAAAGCCAACCGGTCCCAGCCCTGCCACGGTCACCTCTCCCCTGCCCGGTTCACCTGGCGCGGGGCCGCTGACCGGGAACAGGCGCTGGATCCTGTTACCGCCAAGCTGCCGTACACGTTGCGTCTGAATACCACGCGGCCGCGGCTCCGGTTCCAGGCCGGCATGTATTCCATGACTGGCGAACACCGTGTCCACCGCATTCTTGATGCTGCGGCCATACAATGTGTGATAGGGCTTTACTTCTTCCTGTCCGTGGTCGGAATAGACCCAGACGTCATAGTGACGATGGGCCGAGCGCTGCGCGGCACGCCAGATGCGGGCGATCGCATCATCGATGCCCTTAAGCGTCCAGTGGGCGAACAGCGAGGACGGGCCGCGGCGATGGGCCTGCTCGTCGTAACCGAGGAAATTAAGGAGAATGACGGGCAAACCCCTGGCGACATCGATCTTTGCGCCGATCGTGGCAAGCTCGCGCAACAGGATGGAGATCGCCACCCGGGTCGGTACGAATTTCAGCTCCTTGACGAGATCATATCCACCGAACAGGCCGCGTACGCAGTCCACGATGGCCAGTATAAATTCGAGCATCAACAACGCAGCGAGGCGCACAAAACTCCAGGCATTGCTCAAAACCAGCAGTCCCACAAGCAGAGGATTAGCCCGGCGCAGCGACGGCCCCCATCCCATTGATGCCGCGCAGAAGTGGGGTTCAGCGGCGCCGCCCGTGTAGTTGTTCACATAGGAACTTCCTTCCTTCAGGAGCGGTTCCTCACCCTTCTGTTCCAGTTCCCGTTCCACGCTGGCCGCTGCCGCGGGCTCAAACATACGCACCATGTTTCCGGATGCACTGTCCAGAAAGCTGAAGCCCGGGACCACAGCTTTCACGCCGTAAAACAGCTCACCCTGGAAAGCGGCAGTTGCCGCCGGCACACCGGCATACCCGCGGTGCAGCCGGTAGTGTTCTCGCTTGACGAGCCTGCGGAGAAACGGCATTTCGCCTCGTTCCAGCGCGTGGCTCAACTGGGTATGGGAAAGACCGTCAATCTGCACCATGACCAGGCCCGGCGATGTTGCCGGTGCCGTCGACCTCGGCAGGCGCAGCAAGGTTGCCAGCCATTCGCTACGACTCATAGCGCGGCGCAGTCGCCGCAGAAAGGCTTCGATACGGCCAATCATTCCGGATCCTGTTCAGCCGGTTTCATCATCTGCGCCCAGTGCGACGTCGGTAGCGCTGCCGATCCCTTTTAGTATTTCCCACTCCACTTCGATGAGATCCAGCAGGTGATGCCAGTGTACTTCCTGTTCCGATCTGTCCGCCGATACACTGTCGCGCAGGTTCGTATAGCAGGCCAGTGCCTTGTCGGCCGAGCGTGACATGGAAAAGGCTTCAGACGTTTCGTGCGCGGCCCGCTCGAGTTCCCGGTATTGTTTTACCGGTAGCCCTGCCACCCACTGCATTGCCGATACAAAGGCCTTGATCGACTCCTCGTGCAACAAGCGGCCGTTCCTGTAGTCCCTGACCACTTCTCTCACCCCGTTTGCATCCAGGGCGACAACCGGCAAACCCGCCGCCATTGCCTCGGTCAGTACCATGCCCTGTGTCTCGCTCTTCGAGGCGAAGGCAAACAGGTTCATCGCGTGCAGAGCGTCGGCCAATTGTTTATGCCCGAGGACGCCGGCAATGTATAACCGCGCATCGAGCCCTTCCCTGGTAAAGATCTCCCGGATTGTCATCTCGGACAGGCCAGTGCCGATCACCAGAAAATGTGCACGGCTTGTTGTTTTTAGATAAGCCGCGACAGCTTCGGCCAGAAATTCCAGGTTCTTTTCCGGCGCCAGCCGGCCCAGGTGCCCCACCACAAAGGCATCTTCGGGGATACCCATCGCCCTCCGGAAACGCCCGCCATTGCCTTGCGCGAAGTGTTCAGCCTGCACGCCGGTGGGTACCACGGTGATGGGCGTTGCTACACCCCGATCACGCAGCAGAATCATAATGCTCTCGCTGGGCGTGAACACCTGGTCGGCGAGGTTGGCGTAGCGGGTCGCGGCCTCGATAATGAAACGCCGGAGCCGCGGGGCATCGCCCGGCACATAATGGGTATATTCCTCGTACAGGGTATGGTGGGTAAACACCAGCGGCAGGTTGCGATATCGTGCTATGCGTAATGCCGTGACACCCAGGAGGTAGGGGTGATGGGCATGGATAATGTCCGGAGCAAACTTATCCAGGACCCCGGTCAACAGGCCAGAGACCGGCAGGACAACCGAAAAATCGCTACCATTGAAGTTCTGAATCGCCGGGATACGCACCACATCGATCTCATCTTGCGGCATGCCGGGAAATTCCGGCGCAGCCACCAGCACCTGATGACCGCGGCGGCGATACTCGGCTGTGAAGGCCTCCACCGAGCGCGCCACGCCACCGATGTGCGGGGTGAAGGTATTGGTCAACATAACGATGTTCATGGAACGGCCTTGCAGATTTCGATGGATGTCTGACCAGGATTTGTAATCACAGGGCAGTAACCGGGCAGGCGCATCTCGATAGCTGGTGCTTCAGTATGCCAGGCGCCTTGCCAGTTCACGGTTACCCGCTCGCTCCCTTCGCCGCCGGAGGTGATGTTGACAGACACCGCGCCGAAGGCCGTCGGCGCCGGACCGAATGTCAGCGGTGAACCGACAGCCAGCCAGCGCGGCGCTACCCCGGCGCCCAGAATCAGCCTGTCGCCCTCCTCGCGCACAAAGCAATTTCGGACCATCAGGACCCATTCGGCCGCCGCCCATACATGCTGACCGTCGCCCATACAGCCACCGCCGGTGCGGGGATGAATGGCCTCCGGCCACTGGCCAGTGGGCGTGGCCAGTGCCGCAACCGTTTCCATCAATTCCAGATAGCGGGGATCGCCGGCCCGCAGCAATACCTGGGCCATGTGCAGCGTCAGGTAGGGATTGATACCGGCGTGAATCATGTCCTGAAAAAATCCGCCATTGACACGGCAGTTCTCCATAAGAAACCCGATCGTCCCGAGCAAGCGCGGATCATCCGGCGGGCAGAGTTGCAGGGGATAGCCCACGGCCAGTGAACCGATGGCCCCGGCATCCAGACGGCGGTAGGGCGAGGCCGGTATGGCGGACCGGTCGAGACGCCTGGTGTCCCGGGTGAGGCTGCGATCCACGGCCTTCCGGAATGCCTCTGCCTCTTCCTGAAATTCTGCCTGCGCTACCTCGTCGCCCATCAGCCCGCCAAGGGCGGCTGCCGTACGCAGTCCGGCGATACCCCAAAAGTCGTCCCAATAATAATAGTCGTTAGGGCCGAGGTGCTCGGCGCTGAATCCCGCGGGCAGCAGGCCGGCATGGGGTGAATCCCCGTCCTCGGCCAAACGCTTCCTGATAATCCAGCGGGCACCACGCACAATCGCCTGCCGCCAGGCGGGCTTTGGCGGCAAGCCGGTCAATGCACAAAAGCGTTGCATGATCCACAGTGCCTGACCATTGGAATCCCATTCGCCTTCCTGGGAATGGAAGTAACCCCGCCGCGTCTGCCGTTCAGGAAAGCGGTCCAGCGCTCGCTCCGCCCGCCCGGTCAGGCCGGCGCATAACAGGGCATGAATGATAAATGCCGCATCGCGGAACCAGAACCGCTTGTAGGTGTAGGGCCCGGGATAGACATCTGCCGGTGAGTGCAGGATCAGGGTCCGCAAGGCTGTTTCATACAGGAACTGCACTTGCTCATCCGGCATCCGGAGTTGGCAACTCCCTTGCAAGGCATCATACCACGCAGCGGCGCCAACCTGTGGTACGCGGTGGACGTCTGGCAGCAAAATCTCCACCCCTATTTCACGGTGCTGGCCGGGTTCGAGGCGAAACAGTGCCGCCGCAGTGGCCATGCCCACATCACATACCCCCTCGGTCTGGTCTTCCAGATCGTGCAGATGAATCGCCACATCGCCGGCGTGATAATCGGAGACATGATGCCGCTCTGCCGGTACGCTGAAGGTAAGGGCGTGCTGCCCATCGATGGTCCAGGTCCTGCGTTCCGGCGAAAGGTTCACCTTGTGAATGAAGCTGATCCCTTCCGGGTTACAGGGACGCAACGCCAGCACCAGCCAACCGCCACTATCACTGCGGGCGTCAAGCTGGATGTGGCAGACCGGCATGCCTGATTCGAGCTGCACCGTGGCATGATTACGCAAGGCCATGCCGGGCAGCCGGGTTTCCGTGCTCACTGCCAGGCCGTTGTGCATGTCCAGTCGTTGACTACACGACTGGACCCGTGATGGAAACAGGCGCTGGTCATCATCCGTTACCAGCCAGCTATCCAGGGACCAGCCATCGAACCAGGGTGTCAGCATTCCCCGGGGGTCGACAATCGGTAACTCCGGATAATCCGGCCAGCCGATGGCCGTCCAGTTGCGATGGCTGAGATTGACGTGGGTGATGGAAAAGGCCCGGGGAACAAAGGCAACATCTTCGGGATCGAACTGGCGTTCAATCCAGTACGGCCAGACCCAATCCAGGTTGTGCTGAATCACCCGGCTGTTGATCAGCCCGCGTGCGTGGAACACCATCCCGGCACGCAACAGTTCGACCGGCTCACCCACCTCCGATGGCTGGGCGAAGCGATGCAGTCGGGCCAGTAGCGCGATCGGGTCCAGGAACCCGTGCGCGCGTGCAATACGGCGAATGAAAAACCGCCAGGGCAACCATTTCAGCCAGGGCATCACGCCTCCCCCTCTACGCCCTCTTCCGCATACCTGGCCAATGCCCGGCGTGCCAGGTGGTTGAGATAGACGACCAGACCGATGATCGCCAGAAATCCACCACCATACAGAACCCATTCGAATGGGGTTCGAGCCGCGATACGTTCTCCAGGGATAGTGATACCGGCGGCAATTGAACCGAGCCAGACATTGTGCAGTGAGAGCGGAATGATACCGACGAAGGTGCCGCCCATGAATCCGCGCAACGAGAACTGCGTCAGCCCGAAAAAGTAATTGGAAAGCTTGAAGGGAAAGAACGGCACCAGACGCGTTAGCAGTACGATCTTCCAGCCGTGGGGGGTGAGCTCCTCGCTGACCAGTCTGAGTCTGGCGTGGCGCAGGACAAACTTCGAGGCCCGATCACCGAACAGATAGCGCGCGATCAGGAAGGCGAGCGTTGCGCCCAGTGTCGTTCCGATCACCACACAGACCGTGCCCTCAACGACGCCGAACACGAAACCGGCACCGGCGGTAAACATCACGCCAGGGAGCAGGAGCACGACCACCAGCATCATGACCACTATGAACAGCAGTGGCCCCCAGATACCCAGTGCATCCAGCCAGTCGAGAAAGCGCAGCACCTCCTCATGGACATCGAAATACATCAGCAATGTGATCACCAGCGCAACAAACAGGACACTGATGACAATTACATGAACAATAGAGGGTTGCCGGGCCATGTTTATGATTAAGCTTTCACCTCTCCTGGATCAGGTTCATCAGGAAATCAATCGACGTCCTCACAGGTAAAGCCGTGCTTCCGCATATCCGGTGGCAGGCACATTGTTATAGACTGTTCCGGCTGCCGTTGGTGGTGTATACAACCCTTCACTACGTACAGAAGGGTAACTACAATACACCCATCTCTTCCCGACCTCCTCCGGGAGTCCCTGCTCCGGGCAGTTCACCGACCATTGCCTCCGTAGTAATCATCAGGCCTGCGACAGAGGCGGCGTTCTGTAACGCCACACGGACCACTTTGGTGGGGTCGATAATGCCCATTCCCATCATGTCGCCGTACTCGCCGGTCTGGGCGTTATAGCCGTAATTACCCGGATTTCCTTTTACCTGGTTCAGTACTACCGATGGATCCATACCAGCGTTGGCAACAATCTCGCGCAACGGCTGCTCCAGCGCGCGCAACACGATGTCAATGCCGATACCCTGATCAGGGTTACCCCCCTGCAGGTTAGCTGACCGGACAGCCTGCAGCGCCCGTATCAGGGCAACTCCGCCACCCGGTACGACCCCCTCCTCCACGGCAGCACGGGTCGCGTGCATGGCGTCTTCCACGCGGCCCTTTTTCTCCTTCATCGCAATTTCCGTTGCCGCACCCACCTTGAGCACGGCAACACCGCCGGCGAGCTTGGCCACGCGTTCCAGAAGTTTCTCCTTATCGTAGTCGGATGCAGCTTCATCGGCCTGCATGCGGAGTTGCGTAATTCGCGCCTGAATATCTTCCGCCTCGCCACTGCCGCCAATAATCGTTGTATTGTCTTTTTCGACAACGATTCTTTTCGTTGAACCCAGGTCATCCAGAGTCGCCTTTTCCAGTGACAAGCCGACTTCCTCGGAAATAACACTACCGCCGGTCACAATGGCGATATCCTGCAACATCGCCTTGCGACGGTCACCGAAGCCGGGGGCCTTGACCGCAACCACTTTGATGATTCCCCGGATTGCATTGACCACCAACGTAGCCAGGGCCTCGCCCTCGACATCTTCAGCAATGACCAGCAAGGGCTTTCCGCTCCTGGCAATACTTTCCAGCAACGGCAACAGGTCATGGATATTGGAAAGTTTCCTGTCGTACAACAGAACCAGGGCATCCTCCAGCTCCGTATTCATATCCTCCGGCTTGTTAACGAAGTAGGGTGACAGGTAACCCCGATCAAACTGCATACCCTCGACCACTTCCACCTCATTTACCAGTCCGGAGCCCTCCTCCACCGTGATGACGCCTTCCTTGCCGACTTTTTCCATGGCTTCCGCAATTATCTGACCAATATCTGCATCCAGGTTGGCGGAGATCGTGCCCACCTGGGCAATGGCCTTGCTGTCTGCACAGGGTGTGGAGAGATTCCCGAGTTCCTCAACCACCTGATCCACGGCCTTGTCGATGCCACGCTTGAGATCCATGGGATTCATACCGGCGACAACTGCCTTGAGACCCTCTTGCAGTATGGAGTGCGCCAATACCGTTGCCGTTGTAGTCCCGTCACCTGCAATATCAGAAGTACGCGAGGCAACCTCTTTCACCATCTGCGCCCCCATGTTTTCAAACTCATCTTCGAGTTCGATCTCCCTGGCCACGGATACGCCGTCCTTGGTCACCGCCGGGCCTCCAAAACCTTTCTGTAATATGACATTACGGCCTTTGGGTCCCAGGGTCGCCTTCACCGCACTGGCAAGGATACTTGCCCCACGTGCCATACGCTGCCGTGCGTCATCACCAAACCTGATTTCCTTGGCCACCATGTCATCTCTCCGGGTCCATTGCATCTAATGATGCAGCCACTCACCGTGGTCCTGATGGCATTTGTGCTTTTTCAGCACTGCCGGTCTTCTGTTATCACTGGTTAGCATCTATACCCATCTGTTGATGCCTGCATTGATCCTGGTCAACGTTTCCATATTTCATGGATCCCGATTACTTCCTTCCTTTGAGCCGGACAGGGTGACCGGGTTCGGACCATATGAACAGTACCAGCAGGATATTGACGGGGCCGGGCCAGAGCAGCAACAGGCTCCAGTCCAGCACGACATCAATGCCGGCATGGTATTTGTGTACTAATATATCCATGAGCAACAATGAAACGGCACTTGGGATATTTGCAGAGCGCTGAAGGGTCATGTCAACACCCTTCATCATCAGTATTAATCGACCAACAGGCAAATCAACATGACTAGCGAAGCCGACCCCATTATCGGTGCGTGGTATCACTACCCGGCAAAGGCGCAAAAATTCAAGGTAACTGCACTCGACGATCACACGGCAACCGTCGAGATCCAGTACTTCGATGGCAATATCGATGAGCTTGATCTTGATAGCTGGTACGGTCTCGACATTGAACGTATTGAGGCCCCCGAGGACTGGACCGGCCCCATGGACAATATCGAGAAGGATGACCTGAACCCGGTCGGTACCGAAATGCGACGCGAGGACTGGGAGGCACCTTACCAGGAAGAGGATGAAAAGCGCCGTGCCGGCCCGAGAACCCCCGATGACACACCAGAGGAAGCGGAGGATGATTGGGGTGAAGGGCGACCGGAAGAGGAACCCCGGGAAGGGTCAAAATAATTCCCTGTTACATCAACGCATACAGGGAGCGGAGGGAACAACACATCTGCCGATATAAGCGGTGAAGGCAGTTGTGTATCAGAACACCGCTACTTTCCCGGACTTTGTTTACTCTCCCTCACGTTCGATATTGCAACAGTGAGCGTCCCGTTCCATGCCTGCCTGTGCGACATCCGTTTCCGAACTCAGTATTTCTCCGGTCACGGGATTGGTCCGGAAAGTCGTACAGCCTTTAAGACCGCTGTCCCAGGCCAGACGATACAAATCCTGGAAATCATCAAAGGTATAGTCCTCCGGCACATTGATCGTCTTGGAAATGGCACTGTCCACACAGGGCTGTAACACGGCCTGCATCTCCAGATGCGCAGCCGGCGACAGTGAACGGGCATTGACAAATTCGGCCGGCAAATCCGCTGTATCACCGCCCTGCTGCCGCCAGGCCCGGAAGGCATAGTCCTCCAGGTCGAAGCGTACATACTCTCCGTCCCTGTTAAGCACCTTGCGGGAAAACCGGAAATCGAACACCGGTTCAATACCACTGGAAACGTTGTTGGCCAGCAGGCTGATTGTCCCGGTCGGGGCAATGGCCGTCAGGTGACTGTTGCGTATGCCATGTTCTGCAATTCCGCAACGAATGTCTTCCGGCAATGACCGTACAAACCTGCTTTCGAGATAGGCCTCCCGTTCAAAGAACGGGAAACTGCCCTTTTCCCGGGCCAGTTGGATGGAACTGCGGTAAGCAGCAAAACAGACCGTCTCCATTACCCGGGCCGCTTCATTGCGTGCCGCCGCCTTCCCGTAATGCAGCCCCAGCATGATCAGGGCATCGGCCAGCCCGGTGATCCCGAGACCAATACGACGACTGCCCCGGGCCTGCCCGGCCTGCACTTGCAGGGGAAAACTCGAGCAATCGATCACGTTGTCCAGCAGTCGCGTGGCCACCTCTGTGGTATCCCGAATAGCATCGAGGTCCAGCCGGGCCCGGGAAGTGAAGGGATCACGAACAAAGCGGACAAGGTTCACGGAGCCGAGGTTGCAGGCCCCGTAAGGCGGCAGCGGAATCTCGCCACATGGGTTTGTCGTGGTAATGAATTCCCGCCAGGCAAGATTGTTGAATCCATTGATGCGGTCCACGAACAACACGCCCGGTTCGGCCGTGTCATAGGTCGCGCGCATGATACGCTCCCACAGTTTGCGTGCAGGCCGGCGAGCGAGCACCCGGCAGGGTACGGGTTCGCTGAAGCCGGGCCATCGGCGCATCACGGTTTCGGCATGAATATCCGGTTCAAGTGATGCATCGGGAAACACCAGCAGCCAGTCACCGTCTGACCTGACTGCCTCCATAAATGCATCAGTCACCTGAACCGACAGATTGAAGTGGCGCAATTGTCCGGGCTCGCGCTTGGCCTCAATGAAGGTCTCGATATCCGGATGGTCGCAGCGCAGGCTGGCGATCATGGCACCGCGGCGCGCGCCGGTGGATAACACCGTGGCACACATGGCATCCCAGATATGCATGAAAGACACCGGGCCCGAGGCAATACGCGCCGTCGATCGGGCTACACTACCGGCAGGTCGCAAGGTGGAAAAGTCGTAGCCCACACCGCCGCCCGCCTGCATGGTCAGCGCGCCTTCCTTCAGCGCCTCGAAGATGCTTTCCATGTCATCCTCGATCAGCCCCATCACGAAACAGTTAAACAGAGTAACGCGGCGGTCGGTGCCCGCGCCTGCCAGGATGCGGCCACCCGGCAGAAAACGAAAGCCGCAGAGAATCTCGGAAAAGCGTGCTTCCCAGTGATCCTGTTCGGCAGATTCAACCGCAGCAGCCGTTCGGGCGACACGCTGCCAGGTCTCCTCAATGCCGGTCTCCGCAACCTTGCTCCCTTCCTGCCACCGGTATTTGGTCTCCCAGATATGGCGTGCAATGGGCGTAGTCAGCCAGGATTTGCCTGCAGGTGTCATAGCGGATACATTGCACCTGAATCAAGCATACTACTGTCCAGCCTCAGCAGCCGTGCGCGACTGCTCCGAACCCATATCGACCAGTTCCTGGATCTCCTCAGCCTCCAGGATCTCTTTTTGTAACAATGCTTCGGCCAGGGCATCGAGCTGTTCGCGGTGCTCCAACAGGATCTCCTGCGCCTTTTTTTCGAGCTCCCCGATAAGCTCACGGACCTCATCATCAATCAGTTGCGCCGTATGCTCACTGAAGTCGCGCTGCTGCGCCATCTCGCGCCCGAGGAAGATATGTTCCTCGCCGCGCCGAAAGGCGACCGGTCCCAGTTTCTCACTCATGCCCCACTGGCTGATCATGCGCCGCGACAGGATTGTTGCCTGCTTGAGATCGTCCTCTGCACCACTGCTGAATTCATCGAAAACAATCTTCTCCGCTGTACGGCCACCCAGCATGATTGTTATCCGGCTTCTGAGATAGCTCTCAGGCAGGGTGTAACGTTCCTCTTCCGGCATTTGCTCGGTCGCGCCCAGTGCCCGGCCGCGGGGAATGATTGTTACCTTCGCCAGAGGATCCGTATTGGGCAGCAGGCAGGCCAGCAAGGCATGACCGGACTCGTGGTATGCCACGCGTTTCTTCACCTCTTCATCGAGCACGGTTTCACTTTCGGCGCCGAGTACAATCTTGTCACGCGCAATATCCAGAACCCTCGCATCGACTTTTTCCATGCCCGTGCGCCCTGCAAGCAGTGCCGCTTCATTCATCAGGTTTTCCAGGTCTGCGCCGGAAAACCCGGCTGTACGGGCCGCCACATTCTCCAGATCAACATCATCGGCAAGCGGTATATCGCGGGCGTGCACTTCGAGTATCTTCTGCCGTGCCTCTCTGCGGGGCAATTCCAGCGTGATTTTTCGGTCAAAGCGGCCGGGACGCAGTAATGCCGGGTCGAGCACATCGGGACGGTTGGTCGCTGCCAGTACAACAACCGTCTGTTCCGGTTCGAAACCATCCATCTCGGCCAGGATCTGGTTCAGGGTCTGTTCCCGCTCGTCATGGCCACCGCCCAGACCGCTGCCACGCATCCTGCCTACGGAATCTATCTCATCGATAAATATGATAGCGGGCGCTTCTTTCTTGGCACTCTCGAACATGTCACGGACGCGCGAAGCACCCACACCCACAAACATCTCGATAAACTCGGAGCCACTGATACTGTAGAACGGTACCTCGGCCTCACCCGCAACCGCTTTCGCCAGCAGTGTCTTGCCGGTCCCGGGCGGCCCCATGAGCAGGATACCCTTGGGGATCTTTGCGCCGAGCTTGCGAAATCGTTCGGGGTCCTTGAGAAAGTCGATAATCTCATGCAGGTCGCGTTTGGCGTTCTCCAGGCCGGCGACATCATCGAAACCGACTTCCATGCTGCCCCTGCGAAAACGCCTGGCCTTTGACTTTCCAAACCCGAAAATCTCTCCCGGCCCGCCACCCAGCATGCGCTCCTGCATCTTGCGGGAAGCGTAAAAAAACAGACCGATAATCAGCAGCCACGGTAGCAGGTTGATCAGTGCGCTCGCCCACCAGGAGATTTGTTCCACCTCGGCACGCACCTCGACACGGTGTTTTTCCAACAGCGGGATCAGGTCGGGATCGTCCACCGGCGGCAAGGTGGTTGTGAACCTCACTGATGCTGCTCCTGGCTCCTGCGCACGCCCTCTCACCGGTGCAGCCGGCTCCTGCCTGATTGCGCCGCGGAATTCACCGAGCACCGTCTGCCCCTTGAAGAGCACGCTCGCCACTTCTTCCTCGCGAACGCGATCCTTGAACTCGGTGTACGCCAGTTCCTGGCGCACCGGCGCCTGGCTAACGCCAAACCAGAACCAGGAAAAGGCCAATAGCACCAGGATCCAGACGATATAGCGCCATAATGGCAGTGGCGCCTGCCCCGGGTCGAAGGAGGGTCCGGCTTTATTTCGCATGGACTGCTTCTGTGCCATTTGCTTCATGCCTCCACGAGGGGAAATGTAATAATCATTACCCGCTGTTTTACTTGTTAAATATAGACCTCCTGCCTCAGCATTACTTGATCATCGTCATATACACCTGCATTTATTACCCTAAAATCAATCTATAAGATTCTCATGTTACGCATGACGTCACTGTGCAGGTGAAGAAAGTGCAAATGGATCTGCAGGCGGTTCCAGGTTCTGTAGTTGACCGTATGGTTGAGCTGCGGCGCGCCTTCCATCAATATCCCGAGCTGGCCTTTGAAGAGGAGCATACGGCTGAATTGATCAGCAGGGAACTGGATTCCCTGGGGATACCTTACGAATACGGTGGCAAGGGGACCGGCGTCGTTGGCAAGCTGCACACGGGTAATGACCGGCCAACCATCGCCCTGCGCGCCGATATGGATGCACTGCCCGGTGCCGAAAACACGGATCTGCCTTTTGCATCAACCATCGAAGGAAAAATGCATGCCTGCGGGCACGATGCCCACATGGCGATGGTACTGGGTGCGGTGCATTTACTATCCGGGTCGCCGCCGGATATCAATGTCCGCTTTGTTTTCCAGCCGGCGGAAGAAAAAGGCGGCGGCGCCCGAACGGTCATTGCCTCCGGTGCACTCGATGATGTCGCTGCAATCTTTGGCGGCCATGTCACACACCATTACCGTGTCGGCGAGATCATGGTCGCCGACGGCGTCATCACGGCCCAGTCCGATCGATTCTCCATTCATGTCCATGGTAAAGGCGGTCACGGTGCGCGACCCCACGAGGCATCGGATGCGGTAATAACGACCGGCCTCCTGATCACCGCCCTGCAAACGCTGGTTTCCCGTGAGGTAGATCCGGTTCATCCCTCCGTGGTCACCATCGGCAGGGTGGAAGCCGGCTCAGCGGCCAATGTGATTGCGGAGACCGCAACGCTGGAAGGCACCATAAGAACAACGCTGCCGGAAGTGCGTACACACATTCATAACGGGATCAGGCGCATGGCGCGGGGCCTGGAGGAACTGCACAACGTATCGCTGGACGTTCAAATAGCTGCAGGTTATCCACCCGTTGTCAATACCAGGCGTGAGGCGCAACTCGCGTACCGTGCCGCACGCCGTGTGGTCGGGGATGAAGGCCTGATGCAACTCGATCATCCAAGCATGGGGGCTGAGGATTTTTCCTATTACCTGGAACATATTCCCGGCTGTTATGTCCGGTTCGGGGCCGGGTCTGAAAACATGAAATACATCCCGCTGCACAGCCCGTCTTTCGATATCGACGAAGGGGTGCTGCGTGTCGGGGCCGCCTTCTTCGATCAGGTTGCACGGGAGGCTGCCCGGGAATACCCGGAAGCCGGAAAATGAGTATTGATTTCCATCCCTCCGGGGGGTTCACCGTTGGAATGGAGATGGAATTTCAACTGGTCGATGAAAAAACCCGGGACCTCGTCGATGGCATCATGCCACTCATGGAATTTTACCCGGGAAGTATCAACATAAAACCGGAGATCATTCAGAATACGGTCGAAGTTGCCTCGAAGCCATGTCAGGACATCGCCGGGTTGGAACACAACATGCGGTCCCTGGTTTCCGGGCTGCTTGCAAGGTGTCATGAGCTTGGCATGGAGCTGTGCGGAGCCGGCACGCATCCCTTTTGCAAACGGTTGGCATCCATCACACCACAACCGCGTTACCAGTCCATTGAGAAAACCACGGGCCTATTGAGCCACTACCATATTACCTTCGCAACGCATGTTCATCTGGGCATGCCATCCGGAGATGAAACCGTCAGGCTCATGCACGAACTCAAGGTCTATCTCCCACTACTGGTTGCCTTGTCGGCGAACTCGCCTTTCTGGCGCACCAATGAAACCGGTTTTGCGGCGTACCGGCACCGGGTCCTGGCGTCGAGCCGCAACTACGATATCCCACCGGACTTCACGGACTGGAGCGGATTCGGACGCTTTTTCAGCACGATGCTACATGCCAGGGTTTTCAAAGAAATCAATGATATACACTGGTATATTCGTCCCCGGCCGCACCTGGGCACCCTGGAAGTCCGGATCATGGATGCTCAAGCAACAATTTCAGAGGCGCTTGCGCTCGCTGTATTCATCCGGGC
>JBDLJX010000054.1:0-18177 GCA_039714155.1 Pseudomonadota bacterium
CAGTCCGTATTCCGCTTCTTCAGAAAATCCGCTGTGAATCCAAATCTCTGCGCGATCATCTCGCCCCGCGGTGAGAAGTGCGGGCTAGTGTATGTAGAGCCACAATCCCGGTATTCAGACTATGAAAATACAAAAAAGCGCTGTTCAGCGTGGGTCGTTTTGTGCCTCGGTCAACGCAATTTCTATATCGATGAATTTGCCGACGATATCCTCAGCATTGATGATGTAGGCATCTTCAGCTATCAGTGCCCGGATCGTCTTGATGCGATGGCTGTCGACTTCAATGAATTCGGTTAATGGCAGTTGCATTATTGTGTCCAGTCGTTTTACTTGTTGAATTCGTTTGCTGGAACAGGTCCGTGTTCCAGTGCGGTCGTGCGGTCATGTTCAGTTATGTTATCGTCAGCTGGGTGCCGTTTTTGAGGCAGAATTTGTGCATATCAGCACAAAGTGACAATTCAATGGCGCTTGTTCCCATGTCAAGCCCAGCTGACGTCAGCCGATAACATCGAGATAGGCAGACATTCCCGCCACCTGCTGTTTTTCCTGTCACATCTCCTGCGACAATCCCGACGGTACGTAGCCCTGATACGTGTATTGGGCATATTGTGATACAGCGGTGAAAAACACCTCAATTAGAACTGATTGTATTCGCACAAAATCTTTTTCTCCTGATATACTCTGAAAAAGAAAAACTGTTGCGGGCGCGCGTACAGCAGAGGCCATGGGGGCACGACTAATCTCATTGTTATCAGTGGCATATAAGCTGCCATATCACTTTGACTTGGTTGTAAATTCGCGGGTACTATCGTCCGACAGGAATAACGTCAAAAATACTCAGGTTTTAATAAAAACTGCCGGTTGGAGATACCCAGGAATCAAATATGCTGAATGAATCCAAGGTCCTGATAATCGAGGAAGATTCCAACTGTGGGCAAGAACTTCAGGCCGTTCTGCGCTTCATTAATCACAACCCGGTACTGGTAAACAGCCAGAACTGGCAATCGGCATTCAGCGACGACAGTCATTACCTTGCAGTACTGGTCGATGCCTCGGAACCGGACGGATCGCTGGGCGAGTTACTGGCCGCCATCCACAAACAGGACGAAGATCTGCCTATCTACCTGCTGGCCGAGAAGGACAAGGAGCCAACCGTAACAATCGATCCGGCTTCCTGTTTGCTGGGCAAGCTCGAAATCCCGGCAAACTACGCGCAGTTAACCAGCGCCTTGCATCAGGCAGAAATCTATCTTGAATCACAGCGTACGACAGAACCCGAGCAGCGGCCTGTTGAGCTGTTTCGCAGTCTTGTTGGCAGCAGTCGATCAATCCAGCATGTCAGAAAGCTCATCGAACAGGTCTCGGACAGTGACGCCAATGTCCTGATTCTCGGAGAGTCGGGTACCGGCAAGGAAGTTGTCGCTCGTAACCTGCATTACCATTCAAGCCGTCGCGGCAAGCCGTTTGTCCCCGTTAATTGCGGTGCAATTCCCGGCGATCTGCTTGAGTCCGAATTATTCGGTCACGAAAAGGGCGCATTCACCGGCGCCATTACCAGCCGGGAAGGTCGCTTCCAGCTGGCTGAGGGCGGTACGCTGTTCCTCGATGAAATCGGGGATATGACCCTGGCCATGCAGGTGAAGATCCTGCGTGTGCTGCAGGAACGTACATTCGAACGCGTTGGCTCGAATGACACCATTAGCACGGATGTCAGGATCATTGCGGCCACGCACCGTAATCTCGAAGAAGCCATCAAGGCCGGTGAGTTCCGCGAGGACCTCTATTACCGGCTGAATGTCTTTCCTATTGAAATGCCACCCCTGTCACAGCGAATCGAGGACATACCGTTACTGGTCAATGAGCTGGTGCGGCGTATTGAGCATGAGAAGCGGGGCTCGGTGCGCCTGTCGCCGGGCGCAATTTACGCACTTTGCCAATATGACTGGCCTGGAAATGTTCGCGAACTTGCCAACCTGATCGAGCGACTGGCCATCCTGCACCCGTATGGCGTTGTCGAAGCAAGTGATTTACCGGATACCTTCCGGCTTGACGAGGAACTGGATGCGGAAATGCCGGGGGATGCTCTGGTTGGTACGCCGCTGACCTCCGATGATCTTGACCCGCGGTTGCCACAGCATGGCCTGAACCTGAAAGAGCATCTCAGCCACCTGGAAATCAACTATATTCGCCAGGCGCTGGAGGAATCAGGCGGTGTCGTCGCGCATGCCGCCAAACGCCTTGGTATGCGGCGCACCACGCTGGTTGAAAAACTGCGTAAATACGGTCTGCAGCGCAGTGGCACCTCCCCATCCAGCTGAAACATCAACCTCTGATAGCCAGCCTGTTTTGCAGCACTGTCTGGTGCAGGCTTTATCCCTGTCCCGGTATGTGTTATTTTCCGCTTATATAATAATGAAAATGCGGAGTCGTATTTACTGATTACACGTACCACACCTGCAGTTTGCCGTGCATTGTCGATGAGTCCTGCGATTGCATGCATGGCACGGCCGTGATTGTGCCCACAGAGTCACAACACATATATAACCAGAACGAAGCCGGATGACAGAAAAAAGAAAAGAGCGCAGGGGGAAAGCCAGGGCGCGGTTCTCTGAACCCGTCAACCGGATTGCCGGGGCCGGCAGTCCTGCCAAAGAATACAATTATGTCCTTCATGTTACCCATGATGAAGCGGCCTTCCTGAATCAATACAAGACTGCGCTTGCTGCCGACTCGGCACGCTTTGCCGAGGGTTATTACAACTACCTGTTTGATAATCCCGATATAGCGGATGTGCTGTATCTACACGAGCGCAGTGGTGGTGATATCAGTGACCTGATTCGCCATGAACTGCAATTGATGCTGGATATCTTTGCATCACAGGACGCCGATAAACGTGAGAATACGCTGCTTGAGGCAGGCCGTGATCACCTGAAGCGGGGAATCAAGCCGGTGTGGATAACCGGTGCCTACCGTATGTTTCTCGAGTATGTGTTCGGACTGGTCAATGAAATCGATATAAAGGCAGCCGACAAACTCAGGCTGGAAACAATCCTTATCAAGCAAATCATGCACGATCATGGCCTGATGATCGAGGGCTACTGGGCCGCGACCCTGGATACCGCCAGGGACGAAATTGCGCGTGCGACTGAACAATATCGCAAGGTAGAAGACCTGCTGGCAGGTTTGCCACACCTGGTCTGGTCCGTCGATGTCGAGAAGAACCGGCTCCTGTATGCCAGCTACCGAATGCATGAACTGTATGAGCCAATGTCCGAGTCTCCGATTCCGTTCCTTGATGATACCAACGAGGAAGACCGGGAATTGCTGCTGACAGCCTGGCAACAGGCGCTTAAGGGGAGTACAGCGGCCGCGGAGGTGCGCATGGCGCTTGCCGATGTGCCGGAGCGCTGGTACCGGTTGTTATTACACCCGTCAATGAACCGTCGTGGCCGGGTCGTACGCATGTACTGCCTGCTGGAGGATATCAACAATGATATCCGGGAACGCAAGCAACTTGAACAGTTAAGTACCATGGACAAGCTGACGGGGTTGCCAAATCGTGCGCTCTGGAATGACCACCTGAGTATGGCGCTGGCCGCATCACGCCGTGTACCGGGATCACAGGTTGCGGTGATTTCGCTCGATATCAACCAGTTCAAGATGTACAACGATACGCTGGGGCGGAATGTTGGCGACATGTTGTTACGGGAAATTGCCGAGCGCCTCGACTCGGTCGTACGCGAGTCTGATTCACTGGCCCGGCTGGGTGGCGATCAGTTCGGTATATTGTTGCAACCTGTAAATGATGCGCGATCAGCCAGTGAACGCGTCATTACCCAGGTGCTGGACAGTTTTGATGCTCCGTTCAGCTGCTCAGGCAAACAGTTATGCGTCAATATCACCCTTGGCGCTGCCTGCTTCCCTGATCATGGCACCAGCGAGGAGGTCCTGCTGACGAATGCAGAAAGTGCCATGTACCGGGGCAAACGCAATGGCCTGCCATACCAGTTCTATGATCCGGTCAATGATGTCAGCCCCGTCGAGCAACTTCGTTATTCCGGCCAGATTCAGGGGGCACTCGATAATGATGAGTTCGAGCTGCATTATCAGCCCCAGGTTGACCTGAAGACATCAAGGTTAACCGGTGCAGAGGCGCTGCTACGCTGGCAGCATCCCCAGGAAGGCATGGTGCTGCCGCAGCGAATTATCCCGGTTGCGGAACAGTTGGGCATGATTTCGCCAATTACCGACTGGGTTCTGATCACTGCCTTGCGCCAGTGCAAGGACTGGTTATATAACGGCGCCAGGGTACCGGTATCCGTGAATGTCTCGGCCCGCTCATTCCAGAATCCACGCCTGCTGGAGAAAATCCAGACGGCCCTGCAGGAAGCTGCAGTAGATGGCGATTGTCTTGAAATCGAGATCACCGAAGCGACCCTGATGCAGGACCTCGATCGGGCGACCAGTGTACTGTCTGCACTCAGCGATAGTGGCGTTACTGTAGCAATCGATGACTTCGGTACCGGCTATTCATCGCTTTCATACCTTAAGCGGCTGCCTATTCATACCCTCAAGATTGACCAGTCATTTATTATGGGTGTGGCATTCGACAAACAGGACATTGCCATTGTTCAGTCAATTATCAACCTGGGTCATAACCTCGGTTACAAGGTTGTTGCCGAAGGTGTTGAAAATGGCATGGCCTGGGACATGTTGAATAAACTGGGTTGCGATGCAGCCCAGGGTTATCACATCAGCAAGCCGTTATCGGAAGACCGCTTCTCTGGCTGGTTGACTGACACTTCCTGAACCTCGACCTGCTCGCAGGCCCGTATTCCCTGTCGTTCTTCGCTACGTTCTCGTGGTATACCGCCTCAGCCGTTGCCGCTGGTTTCATGGCGCATTTTTCTCCTGCACCCTTCAAGTGACAGAAATATGACGCAGTGTCGGATAACTTCGGCAGTATTTGTTAGTAGTAATTAGTTAATAACAACAAAGAGTTGCGACGTATCCAGGTGCCCGCCTGAATAAATATCAGAGATGGTACAGCAATTGCAGTGTTATCTGGCAGAAGTGATCCATGTCGGTAAAAGAAGTGAGGGTGATGGTGAAAAGAGTGAAACAGGCATTGCACACCAACGGGGAGACGGCTTGATGCTGGCATCAGAATTGAAACTGGTATCAGAGCCGTCTCCACGGCAGGGAAGCATACGCACCATCGCGGTGACGAGTGGCAAGGGTGGAGTTGGTAAAACCAGTATTGCCACAAACCTTTCACTGGCACTGGCAATAAACGGTCATCGCACAATGCTCCTCGATGCAGACATGGGCATGGCAAATGTCGATGTCCTGCTGGGTATACATGCTGACAAGAATCTGCTCGATGTACTGAACGGCAACAGCAAGCTCGAAGACATCGTAATCAATGGCCCGCATGATCTGAAAATCATTCCTGCCGCTTCCGGCAAACGGGATCTGGCCAGCCTGGGTGCCAATGAATGTGCAGGTATTGTCCATGCCTTCAGCGAAGTCGACGATTGCATTGATACCCTGGTAATAGATACCGCAACCGGCATCGCCGACAGTGTGGTGACATTCTGCCGTGCTTCCAACGATATCCTGGTGGTAGCCGGCCATGACCCGGCAGCACTGAAAGACAGCATCGCACTCGTTACTGTCTTGCATACGGAATACGGCATTAACCGTTTCCGACTGCTACCCAATCTGGTGCAGGATGAGCAGGAAGGTCTGCGTTTGTACGCGGCCTTTCAGAAATCCCTGCACCATTTTCACGAAGTCATTGTGACCTACGCCGGTTTTGTCCCGTTTGATGAACATGTCAGGCAGGCAGCAAACGCACACGAAGCCGTTATCGAAGTATCCCCCAAAAGCCGTGCCGCCATGGCAGTGGCAAACCTGGCGCAACGCGTCGATCACTGGCCATTACCGAGAACGGCACTGGGCCATACGGAATTTTTTGTAGAACGCCTGATTAATCAAAACAACGTCGAGATGGAGGTGAAATCATGAAAACGAATACCGCTGCAGCTCCGGGCAAGCTGAAAACCAATGACCTGGTCGTCATGCATGAACCGCTGGTCAAACGTATCGCCTACCATCTCATGAGCCGGTTACCGCCGAGCGTCCAGGCCGATGACCTTATCCAGGCTGGTATGATTGGTCTTATCGAGGCCTCCAGGAATTTTGATCCGAACCAGGGTGCCAGTTTCGAGACCTATGCCGGTATTCGTATTCGGGGTTCCATGCTCGATGAGATTCGCCGGACGGACTGGACCCCGCGATCGGTGCATCGCAAGGCGCGCGATGTGGCTGAAGCGGTACGCAAGATCGAGAACCGCGAAGGGCGTGATGCGCGGGATGTCGAAGTGGCAAAAGAAATGGGTATCTCGCTGGGCGAATATCACAAGATCCTGCAGGATGCGACCGGCTGCCGGATTTTCAGCTTCGAGGACCCGGCCTCACTGGGTGAAGAAGGCTTTACTTCTAATGAGCGGCAGTCCAACCAGCCCTTTGAGAACCTGCAGAAGGAAAACTTCAAGCAGGGACTGGCTGAAGCGATCAAGGGGTTGCCGGAACGTGAGCGACTGGTGATGGCGCTGTATTACGACGAGGAGCTGAACCTGCGTGAAATCGGCGAGATCCTGGGCGTCAGCGAATCGCGTGTCTGCCAGATCCACGGTCAGTCACTGATCCGCCTGCGCGCTCGTATGGAATACTGGTTGAATGATTGAGGTCAACGAACGGTAACAGCGACAGATCCAGGGTGCGATGACCTGCATAACCGAAAACATGATCTGGTATACCCGGCGAGCAGGTACTGTGCGTGGGCCTTTTACTGCCGAGTATGTTGCCCGCTATATCCTGCTGGGCCGGATAGGGATCAACGATGAGCTCAGCCAGGACCGGCAGTCATGGCGCGTGGTGACGGAATGTACGGAACTGTTTCCGGATGAATTCCCGGCTCTGTCAAACTGGGATGATTACCAGAAGCTGATCATGGCACGCATCAGTGTGGACGAGCGCCGGGGCCAGCGGCGGCAGCCGGTGGACGGCGCTGCATTAGCCGGGGGGCAGGAAGAACGCCGCCGCTTGCCTGAGCGTCGCAAGGTGGACCGGAACCTGGAAACGTTTATCATGCATACGTTCGGCAAGGCCGGCCAGAACAACAACCGGCAGCAGGGGACATCGATACGGGTATTCTTGCTGGCGACCTTGCTGGTTACTGTTGTGGTTGCCTGGTTCAGTGCCGTCTTCAGGTAGGCAACATTTCCCGCTGGATTGCCGATATCGGCGCAGCAAACGACTGCGTGGTGTAACGCCATACTCTGACTGTATCTGACCAGTAGCCTGCCGGTAGTCCGGCTTTCAGCTTCAGGTGCTGCAGAAAATCATCGGGGTCCGGCAAGGACTCCCACACCGATGGCAGGAAGGTCCCGTGAGAGGAATTGTCTTCAAGAATCAGCCCATCGATACCGGGCCGCAACATTCCCGACAACGCATCTTCAGACTGAAATTGCAGCGGCTCGGCTTCGCTCAGCACCGATACCTGGATATCCATGCCGAACAGTTCTGCTGCACTGACCGGCGGGAAACGCGGGTCCCGGAAAGCGGCAGCCCAGGCATTGTGACAAACATCGTCTGCCAGTGGACGATGTGCCTCGAGGCTGCCAATACAGCCGCGCAATTGTGCATCTGCCGTCAGGGTAACGAAACTGGACCGTTGCAGCATCAATGTGTGTGGCAACCCGGTGAGACCAGGCATGGCCGGCCGGCCATGATCCACACCATTGCTGATCGACTGACAGGCAATGCGGAGCAGCAGTGACTGATCAGTAGATGAATACCGGTTTTCGGAATCAGCTGAAGGCATAAGCGCCATAACCCACTACCTGGTCACGCGGGCCGGCAGTATCGCCGGAATTGCGCAAGTCCAGGGTGTTTGCGTGCATACCATGACGTTGTGCATAAAGCAGCAGGCCGTTGACCGGGTTGCGTCCACAGGCATGGTCATAGCCAATGGTTTTGAAATCCAGCGATTCGATCTTGCCGGTAGTGGCCGCATCAAGTCGGACGGCCGTGTCATAGTCGTGATAATGGCTCAGGTCCGAGCTGACAATGATCAGTGTGCCAGGGTCACTTGCCAGTGCCTCGATAACCTCGCAGACCGATTCGGCATCGGAATCACCAACCACCAGCGGTACCAGCGTGAATGCCTCCAGGGTGACCTGAAGGAAGGGCAGATGCACTTCGAGGCTGTGTTCCAGGCGATGTGCCTCGTCCAGGAGTGTGACCTGCGGAAAGGTCATTAGCCGGTTAATGGCTTCCTGGTCAACGGCTACCGGGCCAAGCGGTGTCATGAATGTGGTGGCAGTCGGTGCGGCTATGCCGGTAAACGCTACCTGGTGAGCCGGTCCCAGCAGGACAACACGCTGGAATGCGGCCTTGTCAGCAAGCAGGCTGGCATAACCGCTGGCGGCCACGGGTCCGGAATAGATATAACCGGCATGCGGCAGAATCATGGCCCTGGGAATGGCGCTGTCACTGCCGGCATCCTGCAGGTACAGAGCGAGCATGCCGCGCAGTTCATCCGGGTCGGACGGGTAGAAGGTGCCTGCCACGGCGGCTGGTCTGATTGAACTCATTCTTATGTCATAGGCAGTGATGCCGGAAAAAGCAAGGGGCGGTTGTTCTCCCGAATGATGTGTTACCGGCTAACCGGCATGCTGCAGTACGATGCCGGCAAGTGGCGGCAGTGCCAGTGCAACCGACCAGGGTTGTCCCGACCACGGCACCGCTTCGGCCTCGACCTGGCCCTCGTTGCCGACATCCGAACCACCGTAATAACCGGAGTCCGAGTTGAACCGTTCCCGGTAACTGCCCGGTGCAGGCACGCCGACCCGGTATTCATGCTGCGGGACCGGAGTGAAATTAAGCACAACGACCGCAATGTCATCGCCGTCACGGCGCAGGTAACTGAGTATGGACTCATCCGCCGCATTGCATTCAATCCAGTCGAAGCCGTCGGCAGTGAAGTCATACCGATGCAGTTCCGGCATCTCCCGGTACAGACGGTTCAGATCACTGACCAGTTTTTTCATGCCACGGTGATACTCATACTCCAGCAGGTACCATTCGATGCTGGTATCGAAGTTCCATTCGTGTCCCTGGGCAATCTCGTTACCCATGAACAGCAGTTTCTTGCCGGGAAAGGTGAACATATAGGTATACAGCAGACGCAGGTTGGCAAACTGCTGCCATTCATCACCAGCCTGCTTGTACAGCATGGAACGTTTGCCGTGCACCACCTCGTCATGCGAGAAGGGCAGGACAAAGTTCTCGGTAAAGGCATACAGCAGACCAAAGGTCAGGTCGTTGTGATGGTATTTACGATGTACCGGGTCGTGCTGCATGTAGTTCAGTGAATCATGCATCCAGCCCATGTTCCATTTCATGCTGAAACCAAGTCCGCCATTGTCGACCGGCCGGCTGACGGCTGGCCACGCAGTAGATTCCTCGGCGACGACGATTGTGCCAGGGAATTGCGCATGCGTTACCGTGTTCAGGTCACGCAGGAAATTGACAGCTTCGAGGTTTTCACGGCCGCCATGTACATTCGGCAGCCATTCGCCTTCCTTGCGTGAATAATCGTGGTAGAGCATGGAAGCCACGGCATCGACACGCAGGCCATCAATATGAAATTCCTCGAGCCAGTAAAGGGCGCTGGACAGCAGGAAGTTCCGTACTTCATTGCGTCCGTAATTGTAGATCAGGGTGCCCCAGTCATAATGCTCGCTGCGACGCGGGTCTGCATGTTCGTATAATGCGGAGCCGTCAAACTGCGCCAGCCCGAAGTCATCTTTCGGGAAATGTGCCGGCGCCCAGTCCAGTAGTACGCCGATACCGTTCTGGTGGCAGTAATCAATGAAATAGCGGAAGTCATCCGGACTGCCAAAACGGCTGGTTGGGGCATAGTAGCCCGTGGTCTGATAGCCCCAGGAGGCATCCAGTGGATGCTCGGTAACCGGCAACAGTTCGATATGCGTGAAACCGGTCTCGCGAACATACTCGACCAATTCACGCGCCAGGGCCTTGTAGTTCAGGAAATTGCCGTCAGCATCGCGTTTCCAGGAACCAAGATGGACCTCATATATGGAAATCGGTGCATGTTGCCAGTTGCACTGCTGGCGTTGTTGCAGCCATTCTGCATCATGCCACGGGTAACTGTTTTCTTTTGGAATGAGTGACGCCGTAGCTGGACGCAGCTCGAAGTGTTGCCCGTATGGGTCTGTTTTTAATAATATTCTACCTTTATGTCGGGTGCGGATTTCATATTTATAAGGCTGTCCGTTGCCGAGTCCGGGCAAAAACAGTTCCCAGACGCCACTACCGCCGCGCACACGCATGGGATGCACGCGTCCGTCCCAGTTGTTGAAATTTCCGACGACACTGACGCGCTCGGCAGACGGCGCCCACACGGCAAACAGCACTCCATAGACACCATCCACTTGCCGGCGGTGGGCACCGAGAATCCGGTAGATGTGCCAGTGTTTACCTTCAGCAAACAGGTGCAGGTCGAAATCCGAGAGTTGCTGCGGGAAGCAGTAGGGGTCATAGGCGACATGTTCGGCGCCATAACTGTCGCGCCAGATCAGCCGGTAGCGCTCCGGCACAGAGCCTGACGGTCCATGCCACTCAAACAGGTCGGAATCCGCAATGCGCTGCAGTGAACAACCGGTTTCGACAATACGGACCCACTCGGCACGCGGTATGAAGACACGCACCATTTCGTTGTCACCAAGGGTGTGACGGCCGAGCAGGGTAAACGGATCATGATGACGCGCTTCGAGCAACTGCTGCAGTTCGGCAGAGAGTTCAGGGGGCGTTTGTGTGTCAGAATCTGTGTGTTGCATTGACATTTTGACCGGGGTCAAATGAAATCGTCTCGTGGTTCGCGAATCACTATACAGGCAATGCGCATGACCATACAATATGGGCCGGCTTTAAGGATATTTGACCGGGCTGGAGCCCGTTAATGCCAAACACGCAGACACACCGCTACGTCAGTCGTCTGACCCGGTCCACACTGGCCCTGATACTTGCCGGGGGGCGTGGCTCACGGCTGCGGCAGATGACGCGATGGCGGGCCAAGCCGGCGGTTCCTTTCGGCGGCAAGTTCCGCATTATCGATTTCCCCTTGTCCAACTGCCTGAATTCCGGGATCCGGATGATCGGCGTCCTGACGCAGTACAAGGCCCACTCCCTGATACAACATATTCAAAACGGCTGGGGATTCCTGCGCGGTGAATTCGGTGAATTTATCGAGCTGCTGCCGGCCCAGCAACGCATCGAGCCCTCCTGGTATGCCGGTACAGCCGACGCGATCTATCAGAACCTCGATATTATCCGCACCCATCAACCCGAGTATGTCCTGATCCTTGCCGGTGACCATATCTACAAGATGGATTACGGTCCCATGATCGCCCACCACGTTGAAAAATCGGCAGATCTGACGGTCGGCTGTATCGAGGTACCGCTCGACCGGGCGCGTGCCTTTGGCGTCATGACCGTCGAGGCGGATGGCCGGGTGGCGGAGTTCGCGGAGAAACCGGAACAGCCGACACCGGTACCGGGTTCACCGGACAAGGCGCTGGCCTCGATGGGTATCTATATCTTTAATACGGCATTCCTGTACGAACAGCTGATCAAGGATGCCGATCAAACCTATTCAACCCATGACTTTGGTCATGACATTATCCCGAAGTTGATCGCCAAGTATCGTGTGTTCAGTTACCCGTTCCGGGAATCGATGACTGGCGAGACCGCCTACTGGCGTGATGTTGGCACGGTGGATGCCTTCTGGGAGGCGAATCTGGAGTTGATCGGGGTGTTGCCGGAACTCAATCTTTATGATGAGCAATGGCCGATCTGGACCTACCAGGAGCAGTTGCCGCCGGCGAAGTTTGTCTTTGATGATGAAGACCGGCGCGGCATGGCGGTCGACTCCATGGTGTCCGGCGGTTGCCTGATCTCCGGTGCAACCGTGCGGCATGCGCTGCTGTTTTCCAACGTCAAGGTCAGCTCGTATGCGGTCGTGGAGGATTCCGTGCTACTGCCAAATGTGACCGTTGGCAGACACTGCCGCATTTCCCGCACCGTTGTCGACAAGGGCTGCGAACTGCCGGACGGTATCATCATTGGCGAGAACCGTGCGGATGATGAGGAACGCTTTTACGTGTCCCCTGGTGGTGTCATCCTGGTGACCCCGGAGATGCTCGGCCAGGAAATCCATCATGTCCGCTAGGACACCATTGAACATCGTGCTGTGCTGGCATATGCACCAGCCACAGTACTGCGACCTGATCAGTGGCAGTTACCAGTTACCCTGGAGCTATTTGCACGCCACCAAGGACTACATTGATATGGCGGCCCATCTGGAGGCCGTGCCCGACGCACGCGCTGTAGTCAATTTCGCACCGGTGTTGCTGGACCAGTTGTCGGATTATGCCGGTCAGGTACGGGGCTTTCTGTCAGACAACAAGCCCATACGTGATCCGTTGCTGGCGGCAGTGGCAAGCCCGGTGTTGCCCTCCAGCAAGGAGCAGCGGCAGGCACTGGTCAATGCCTGCCTGCGCGTCAATGAACTGCATTCCATCAAGCGCTTTCCCAGTTATCAGTCGCTGGCCGAAATGGCAGGCTGGTTTCGCGAACATCCGACCGGCATGTTGTATGTCGGTGAGCAGTTTATTATCGACCTGCTGGTCTGGTATCACCTGGCCTGGATGGGTGAGACCGTTCGGCGTAATAACGGGCAGATCAGGCACCTGATGGCCAAGGGGCACGGCTATACACTGCATGACAGGCGTGCGCTGCTCGAAGTCATTGGTGAACTGCTTTCCAGTGTTATCGACCGTTACCGCGTACTTGCCGGCAACGGCCAGGTCGAACTGTCAATGACACCCTATGCCCATCCGATAATGCCGTTGTTGCTTGACCTTGATACCGCCCGCGAGGCCTTGCCGGACATCACCTTGCCGAAGCATGCCGCTTACCCGGGTGGCAAGGAGCGGCTCGACTGGCATATCCGTGAAGGCCTGCAGTCCTTTGAACAGTATTTTGGATGTAAACCGACCGGCTGCTGGCCATCGGAAGGCGGCATCAGTACGGCCACCCTGGAGACGCTGGAAGCGCATGGTTTCAGCTGGGCGGCCAGCGGTGAGTCCGTGTTCCGCCACAGTATCAATCATCCTGCCAATAGCGCAGTGGCCGACAGCAATCTCTACCAGGCGTTTCATATCGGAGATGGCAAGCTCGCCTGTTTTTTCCGGGACGACGGGCTGTCCGACCTGATCGGCTTTACCTATTCGGACTGGCATGCCGATGACGCTGTGGCCAACCTGGTGCAGCATCTTGAAAACATCGCTGACAGTACCCGGGGCCAGCAGAACCCGGTGGTATCGATCATTCTTGATGGCGAGAATGCCTGGGAACATTTCCCGGAGAACGGTTACCATTTCCTCAATACCCTCTATAAAACCCTGGCGGAACACAGCAACCTTAAAATGGTGACCTATACCGAGTACCTGTCGCAGCAGCCGCAGGAACAGTCATTGCAGCAACTGGTCAGTGGCAGCTGGGTATATGGCACGTTTTCAACCTGGATTGGCGACAAGGACAAGAACCTCGGCTGGGACATGCTGGTCGATGTCAAGAAGGCCTTCGATGAAACCGTTGCCGACAACAGTCTGAACAGTGAACAGCTGCTGGTCGCACAACACCAGCTGTCTATCTGCGAGGGCTCTGACTGGTTCTGGTGGTTCGGCGATTACAACCCGACGGATTCCGTCAGTGATTTCGAACGGTTGTTCCGCATACATCTGTCCAACCTCTATAACCTGCTCGGGAAAGAACCACCGGAGTATCTTTCCCATACCTTTACCCATGGTGGTGGCGAGCAGGCAATGGGTGGCGTCATGCGCCGTGGACAATATGCCGGCTGATCGCTGATTCCTGTGCCTGCTCCTGACGCACCATTACATGATGCAGCTGCCGCCGGCTGCGGTGTACTACATGACCCGCTGACTGAACGACGTGCCGGTGTTCTGTTGCACCCGACCTCGCTGCCCGGGGAGTCGGGGCCGGGCGGGCTGGGTCGGCAGGCATTTCACTTCGTCGATTTCCTGGCTGCCTGTGGCTTCAGTGTCTGGCAGACACTGCCGCTTGGGCCGACACATGTCGACTGTTCACCATACCAGTGCCTGTCTGTGCATGCCGGTAATGCCGAACTGATATGTCTGGATGATTTGCTCAGACGTGGCTGGCTGGAACGGATAAGCGGTGATATACACGACAGTCTGGCACATGCCTTCAGCGGTTTTATGCAGCAGGCAAGTGATACGGAACGGCAGTCCTGGCATGCATTCAAGGCAACCCATGCAGGCTGGTTGCCGGATTATGCGCGCTACCAGACCATTCGGAACCTGCAGCAGGGGCAGCCCTGGTATGCATGGCCGATAGAATTCCGGGACCGCGATACCGGTATCCTGTCGCAACTGGACCGGGAATATGCCGAGGCGATTGAGCATGTCTGTTTTGAACAGTTTGTCTTTTTCATGCAATGGCATGAATTGCGCGAGTATGCGCACCGTCGCGGTGTCCTGCTGTTCGGTGATATCCCGATCTATGTTGCCCATGACAGTGCCGATGTCTGGATCGACCGGGAGTTGTTCTCGATCGATGCCGAGGGGCAGCCGGATGCCGTCGCCGGCGTCCCGCCAGACTATTTCTCGGCGACCGGTCAGCGTTGGGGTAATCCACTGTATCGCTGGGAGCGGATGGCGGAGGATGATTTTCACTGGTGGCAGGAACGTCTGCGCTCGCAGCTGGACATGTTCGACATTATCCGGCTGGACCATTTTCGCGGCTTTGAAAAATACTGGGAAATCCCGATCGGTGCGGAGACTGCCGTTGACGGGCAGTGGCGTGACGGGCCCGGCACAGCACTATTTACCAGCCTGGAAAACACCTTCGGTCACTTGCCGCTGATTGCCGAGGACCTTGGCATTATTACGCCGGAGGTGGAGGCCCTGCGCGACCAGGTCGGCATGCCGGGTATGAAGATCATGCAGTTTGCCTTTGATGGCGGCCCGGAAAATCCCTACCTGCCGGCAAATCACACGCCATGTTCAGTCGTCTATACCGGTACGCATGACAACGAGACGACACTGGGCTGGTTTGAGAATCTTGATGATATGCAAAAACGCCATGTCTACGAGTTGCTGGGCAACCCGCAGGAGGCGATGCCGTGGGCGCTGATTCATGCCGCGCTGGCATCGACGGCAAGACTCGCCATCCTGCCCATGCAGGACGTGCTGGCACTCGGCAGCGAACACCGGATGAATACCCCCGGGACGACGCAAGGTAACTGGTGCTGGCAGTTTGACTGGGAGCAGGTCCCCGAAGATATAACCCCGCGTATGCACGACATGCTGCAGCAAACCGGCCGGCTGCCTGCAGGAGCGACTTCAGTCGCGATTGTGCCTGGAGTCGCTACGATCCCTGAGCGCGACTGAAGTCGCTCCTACAGCCAGATTATATGCCCCGTCTCGAAGCGGTGACTCAGGTGCGGATGGCTCGGGTACATGCGCAGCTTGTAGAACTGCAGACCGGATAATGGTGGTTTGAGGTCCAGTTCGAAGACAGAATCACCGTCTTCATTGGTCCCCGCGGCAGTAAACTGGACATGTTCACGGGCAGTAAAGTCACTGTGCTCGTTCTCGGTACCGATGATACATTCCAGTATCACATCGTCCTGTGACAGACCGCCAAGCGTGGCGGCTACCCTGATCTTCAGGTTTTCACCGGCCAGAATTGCATCGCCGGAATCATCGATCCGCCACAGTGAGACCTCGTGCCAGTAGCGGTTTATCCGGTCTTTCCAGTGGGCCAGTGCACGTGCCTCGCGGTAACCATCGGCACAGAAAACCTTTGACTGGCGGCTGGCCGGTGAATAGTAGTTACAGATGTAGTCGCGCACCATGCGCTGGGCATTGAAATTGGGAATGGCGGATTTCATTGAGGCCTTGGAGATCTTCACCCAGCCTTCCGAGTAACCCTGACTGTTGCGGTTGTAATACAGCGGAATGACCTCATTCTCCAGCAGGTCCAGCAGTTCACCGGACTCCTCGTGGTTACGGTAGGCGATGTCAAAATGCGGTTCATGCGTTGTAATCGCCCAGCCATTGTCACCCTGGTAGCCCTCCGCCCACCAACCGTCGAGTACGCTCAGGTTGATGACGCCATTCATACCGGCCTTCTGGCCGGATGTGCCACTGGCCTCCAGCGGATATTCCGGGGTGTTCAGCCAGACATCGACACCGGTAACCAGTTTGCGGGCCAGCGCCAGGTCGTAGCCCTCCAGCATGATGAGCTTGCCCCTGAAATCGGGATCCATGGAGTACTGGTAAATGTTGCGGATCAGTTCCTGACCGGGGACGTCATGCGGATGCGCCTTGCCGGCGAAAATCAGCAATACCGGCCTGTCCGGGTCGTTTAGCAGGCGTTTCAGCCGTTCCGGATCAGAGAACAGCAGCATGGCGCGCTTGTAGGTTGCAAAGCGCCGGGCAAAGCCGATGGTCAGGATGTCCGTTTCACCCGGGACCAGATGGTGTGTCATGCGCTCCATCATGGCTTCACTGCAGCCGTTGCGGCGGAACTGTAACAGGGCGCGTTGCAGGATATTGTCGACCAGTTCCGCCTTGAGTGACTGGCGCAGGCTCCAGTAACTGTGATCGGGGACTTCATCGATCCGGTCCCAGTAACTCTCATTCAGCAATTCATCGCGCCAGGCACGGCCGAATCGCATGTCATAGAGATTCGACCACTCGCGGGCGAGGAAGGTGGGCAGGTGTACACCATTGGTGACGTACTGGATCGGGTTCTCGGTGTGGGGTACCTGCGGCCAGACATAAGCCTCCATCTTTGAAGCGATGCTGCCATGAATCCTGCTGACACCGTTATGGAAGCGGGAGCCGCGCAGCGCCAGTGCCGTCTGGTTGAAGGAACCGGGATTGCCCGGTGTCTCTCCGAGTTCCAGGAAGCGCTGCATGTCGATGCCGAGTTCCTTGATGTAGTCGCGGAAATAGCTGCTGATCAGGTCGTGGTCAAAGATGTCATGACCAGCCGCTACCGGCGTGTGGGTGGTAAACACGGTGCCGGCAGCAACGAGCTCAATCGCCGTGGCGAAATCATGCCCCCTGGCAACGCACTCGCGACAGCGCTCCAGGATCTGGAAGGCCGAGTGGCCTTCGTTGATATGCCAGACGGTTGGCGTGATATCGAGTGCCCGCAGGGCGCGGACACCACCGATGCCGAGTACCATTTCCTGCTGGATGCGGGTGGTCTTGTCACCACCGTACAACTGGTAGGTAATCACACGGTCGTGTTCCTGGTTTTCTTCCAGGTCACTGTCGAGCAGGTAGAGTGTTATGTGCCCGGCACGTGCCTTCCAGACATGCAGCCAGACCTTGCGGCCGTGTATCTCGATATCAACCCGTAATGGCTTGCCGTTCTTGCTGGTGACCTGGGTCAGTGGCAGTTGCTGGAAATCTGTCGGGGCATAATGCGCAATCTGGTTGCCGTGCTCGTCGATGGTCTGGTTGAAGTAACCCTGCCGGTAGAGGATGCCGATGGCGATGAACGGGATGCCAAGATCACTGGCTGCCTTGCAGTGGTCGCCGGCGAGGATGCCAAGACCGCCGGAATAGATCGGCAGGCTCTCATGGAAGCCGAATTCGGCACAGAAGTAGGCGATCAGGTCCTCTTCAGGATCGAGGTATTCCTGGATATCCGGGTGCATACCCTGATCGAGGTAAGTGTCGTAGGCCGACAGCACCCGCTGGTAGTCTTCCATGAAGACGCGGTCATCGGCGGCCTCTTCCAGACGCTGTTGCGCGACACGCCGCAGGAAGGTTTTCGGGTTATGTCCGCAGGTACCCCAGAGGTCGAGGTCAAGCCGCGTATACAGGCGCCGGACCTGCCGGTCCCAGCTATAGAACAGGTCGTTGGCCAGTTCCTCGATTCGCTGCAGCGGTTCCGGAATACGTGGCTGGACTTCCAGGGAAAAACGGGTTCCTGACATGGGTAATCCCTTACTTGGGG
>JBDLJX010000055.1:2500-16937 GCA_039714155.1 Pseudomonadota bacterium
CCTGTCAGCCTTGAGCCGCTCCACCAGCTCTGCCTCGACCAGTATCTCCTCGGCACCACGCTTAATCTGTGCCAGATCATCAAAAAACGTCATCTGTAAACGATCCCCCGCAATCAACAAGGATTAAAGATTATCCTACACACAACCGATGCTATCTATAGCGAGTTGCAGGCCGGATAGTACAGCAATTCAATGTGTTAACAGGCAATTAACGGTTGACCATGCGCCGCTCAATCGTTAACTTGTCTCAAACCTGTCCCGAGTCTTTTTATGAAGCGTCAGTTCAACAGTCAGCATGATTTTACCACCGGTATTGCAACGGCCGTCCCGATGAAGCGCGTTTTGCGCCCGGGCTATCTTCTCCTGCTGACCCTGCTCACCCTGTTTACCATCCTGATACTCGGTTTTGACCCGAACCAGGCCAGTGCCACACGCCACATTCCGCTGCAACTGGCACAACCGGCAGGCATCGAAATCCTGGAACTGCCGCTGGCGGCACCGGCCGCGGGCCATGCAGCACCGGCAAGCATCCACCCCGGGACCGCTGGCAACGACCGTGTCATGGATGCAGTCGTAACCGAACCCGAAGACAAATGGCATGAGGTGACGGTAAAATCCGGTGACAGCCTGGCAGTCATCTTCTCAAGGCTGGATATCCCGGCACTGCAATTACACAAGATCATGACGGCAGGTGGCGCGGCCCATAATCTCAAGAAGATACTTCCCGGCCAGACCCTGCGTCTGCTGACCGATGCAGACCACAACCTGCTGCAGTTCGAATACCGGATCGATCGGCTCAGCTCACTCGAAATCCGGCGAACCGACGACGACTATGAAATTGTCACCTCGCACCGGACCCCGGAACGACGCATCACCAATGCAACCGGGATTATCAACAGTTCCCTGTTTCTTGCCGCACAGGACGCCGGACTTTCTGACAATCTGATCATGGAAGTCGCCAACATCTTCGGCTGGGATATCGATTTTGCCCTCGATATCCGCAAGGGTGACCATTTCACATTACTGTATGAAGAGCACTATCTCGATGGTGAGAAAATCAAAGATGGCAATATTCTTGCCGCCGAATTCAGCAATAATGGCAAGACCTATCAGACCGTACGTTTCACAGACGCAAGTGGCCACACCGACTACTATTCGCTGGATGGCAAGAGCATGCGCAAGCAGTTCCTGCGGACACCGGTCGATTTTTCGCGCATCAGTTCACGCTTCAACCTCAAACGCAAACACCCGGTCCTGAACCGCATTCGCGCACACAAGGGCGTTGATTATGCAGCGCCGAAAGGCACACCGATCAAGACCACAGCCAGCGGCAGGATTATTCACCGCGGCAAGAAAGGCGGCTATGGCAACGCTATCATCATCCAGCACGGTTCGAAGTACAGTACCCTGTATGCACACATGTCGAAATACCGGGGTGGCCTGAAAAAAGGCAGCCGCGTCCGGCAGGGACAGGTAATCGGCTATATCGGCAGTTCCGGACTGGCGACAGGGCCTCACCTGCACTATGAACTCAGGGTCAATGGGGTTCACCGTGACCCGCTACGGGTAAAACTGCCGGGCGCCAAACCACTGGACAGGAAATACATGACAGATTTCAAGTCAAAGGCGAATAACCTGATTGCGAGACTCGAACTGGTACGTACCGTACAAGTGGCCAGTAAGGAATAATCCGTACACCATCCACCCGGGGTTGCCAGGCAACGCCGCTTCTCTGCAACGATGCCAGAACGCTACGTAGGTCTTATGTCCGGCACCAGCATGGACGGCATTGACGCCGTGCTGGTGGACTTCTCTGCTGCCCGGCCACAGGTCATTGCAACACACAGCCATGATTACTTTTCAGGCACCCGCGCAATGCTTGAGTCCGCACTGCAACTCCCCGATCCACTGACAGCGAACCGGCGCACGCCACGCCGTTATCCTCGGCCGGCAGTACCCCAGCCCGCATTTCTCGCCACGATGACGAGCCCTCGCCCCGCGGCGAGAAGTGCGGACTAGTGTTACCTGAATCCTGTTCAGATCAGCGCTGGCTGACAGGCTGGTATGAACGGGGTTCCTTGCCGGTATAAATCTGGGTTGGCCGGAATATCCGGTTCTGGGAAACCTGCTGACGCCAGTGCGCCAGCCAGCCGGCCGTACGCGCAATTGCAAAGATCGAGGTGAACTGGTCGGTCGGTATGCCGATCTCCCGGTAGAGGATACCGGAATAGTAATCGATATTCGGATAGACACCCTTGGGTGACAGGGTCTCCTCGCAGGCGTCTTCCAGTGCCAGTGCCGTTTCGAACAGGGGGCTGACCGTACCGCGCGAGCGGGCCAGCTCGTTCATCAGCTGCTGCAGCAGGGTCGCACGCGGATCCTTGACCTTGTACTCACGGTGCCCCATGCCCCAGATCACTTCCTTTGCTTCCAGTTTGCGGTCAAGCCAGGCGTGTGCATTCCCGGGATGACCGATTTCCTGCAACATCTGGATGACATGCTCGTTGGCGCCGCCATGCAACGGCCCGGCCAGCGTACCGATCGCCGCAGCAATGACGTAGGACGGCATGGCCAGGGTTGAACCGGTGATCATGGCAGCGAATGTCGAGGCATTGATGGTATGTTCCGCATGCAGGATAAGGCAGACATCCATAATACGGGCGACCAGCGGATCCGGTTCAACCCCGTTATGAAACATGTAAAGGAAGTTGGCCGCATAACTCAGGTCGATCCGCGGTGGCGTCGGGTCATTGCCGATGCGTAACTGCTGCCACATGGCAACCAGCGTGGCCATGCGGGCGAGTATCCGGATCGACTGGCCGTGGACATACTGGTCACTCTCGTCACCCGGACTGCGAATCTGTACCGGTACATCGTTGGGGTAGAACATGCCAAGGCTGGCAACGGCGGTCTGCAGCATTTCCATCGGGTGGCCGGTTTTTGGCAGTGACTTCATGATGTCACGGATGTTGTATTTGACCCGGCGGTGTTCCCGCAATTGATTGTCAAAGCGTTCCAGTTGATCACTGTCCGGCAACTCGCCATCCAGCAACAGGTAGGCTGTTTCCTCGAACGTACTGTTCTCGGCCAGCTCAACAATGGGATAACCGCGATAGGTCAGGATGCCCTGCTTGCCATCGAGGTAGGAAATATCGGATTTGGTGGCAGGGATACCTTCAAGTCCCGGCTGATACTCACTCATACCACGTCCCCTGGTGATGAAAACTCATGCAGCAATCATAGCCCCGGATCGGGATTATATACATTTGACAACCATACCCCCATGCATTCACTAGGAACGGAAGCATAGCAAAAAGCCATGCGGATACAGCAGTTTTTCAGCGCGGCCGGGGAATAACAAGGGGGGGCATTAATGCCCCCCCTGGTAGCGGAAAATCAGCGGGTATCAGACAGAAAAAGAAGAGCCGCAACCGCAGGTTGTGGTTGCATTCGGGTTACGCACCACAAACTGCGCACCCTCAAGACCCTCGGTATAGTCAACCTCGGCGCCGACAAGATACTGATAGCTCATCGGATCAATGACCAGCGTAACGTTGTCTTTTTCAATGGTCATATCACCTTCGTTGACCATTTCATCAAAGGAGAAGCCATACTGAAAACCGGAACAGCCGCCGCCGGCAATATAGATGCGCAGCTTGAGTGCCGGGTTGTTTTCTTCCTCAATAAGGTGCTTTACCTTGGCCGCAGCGGCATCGGTAAAGGTCATATCGGGGGCTATGGTGGTAGCGATTTCCATCGTGTACTGCCTCGTTCGTAACTTGCAAGTAATATAAAAATTATGTCATTTCCTGACCAATACGGTCAAGTATTCTCGCTGCCATCGCCTGTAACAGATTGTTCTCTATCGAAATTAACAACTGAAGATGTGGCTTCACTCCGGTGTACCAGGCTGCCATTGACCTCAGCCCCCATCGCCATTTCAATCAGGTTGTAATACACATCGCCGTTAACCCTGGCCTTGGCCGCCAGCTCGACCCGGTCATCCGAGCGCACATCACCCTGAACGGAACCATTGAGTATCACATTCGGCACCTGCACATCGCCCTCGATACTGCCATGCTCACTGATGGTCAGCACAGAAGCTGAACCCTCTTCGGCAATGACATTGCCGCAAATCCGCCCATCAACAAGCAGGCCACCGCTGAAGCGAACATCGCCTTCAATCCGGGTCTGCTGGCCAACGATGGTGTCGACCTTCACACTTGCCGATTTTCCCTTCTTGCCCTGTCCAAACATAGTCATTCTCCTGTATTCAGTTTTCGGTTCCTGGCCAGGCAAAGGTGGCTTGCAGCGGCTCCGGCGCCTGCTTGCCCGTGGCCTTCACTGTCAACACAAGCTCGTGCGCCTGGTAACCTTCCGGCAACCTCGCCACACCGGTCAGGTGCTGGAAATAACGGAAGCGGAATTCGAGATATTTCGTCTCGGGGTCCGTTACTGCTGCCAGGTCGAGTTCACTAATGTCATCACCCTGTTTACCAATAATGTTCCAGCTAACGCGCCCACTGATATAACGGTCATTGCGTTTCAATTGTGTCAGCACGAGATCATACCGGTACTCACCGGGTTGTAACCCCTCGCTGAGCGTAAAACTGTGTATCTGCAGCCCCTTGCTGCCATCACCCGGAGATACAATACCGCGATAAAACCTGATTTCCTCGCGCGCCGCCTGCAGATTCTCCTGCAACTGTCCCAGCTCATCGCGAACCGCCTGCGTTGCCTGCCGGTCAACCTGGCTGGAACGCTCAAGAACTGCCGCATGTTCGCGCAACACATTCCGATCCTTGACCATCTTGTCATACCGACCTTGCAGCACCCTGTGTTCGACACGCAGCGACTTCAACTCGTTAACGCCGTGCACCTTGCCAAGGTCGTACAGCCACCAGGCGGCATAACCTGTCAGGGCAACAAGAAGGACCGGCAGTGCTTCAATAAACAGTTTACGCATGGCCACGCGGCGTGCTGACAGATAGCCAGTCTTCCATATTCGTCACAGACAGGGCCGGAAACAGTTCACAAAACAGAGAATGACGCAGGTCGTCAGGGCAACAGGGCGGCGCCACCCAGGCCGGCCGTTTCGCTCAGCCCGAACATGACGTTCATATTCTGTACAGCCTGCCCGGCAGCACCCTTGACCAGGTTATCGATCACGGACAGCACCACCACGACATTGCCGTCCTGCGGTCGATGCAGGGCAATCCGGCAATGATTGGCGCCGCGCACACTGCGCGTCTCGGGATGGGACCCCGCAGGCAGCACATCGATAAAGGCTTCATCGCTGTAGCGGGCCTCGTACAAGGCCTGCAGATCACGATCCGGGTCCCGCAGTTGTGCATACAGGGTGGCATGAATCCCCCGGATCATCGGCGTCAGGTGCGGCACGAAGGTCAGCCCGACCGGCTGTCCCGCCGCTGCCTCAAGCCCTTGCCGTATCTCCGGCAAATGCCGGTGTCCGGGAACCCCATAGGCCTTGAAGTTTTCGCCGGCCTCACACAGCATGGTGCCGGTAACGGCCTTGCGACCGGCGCCACTGACGCCGGACTTGGCATCTGCCACCAGGTGATCAATATCCACCAGTTGCTGCTCAATCAACGGCAGCAGACCGAGTTGCACGGCCGTCGGGTAACAACCGGGGTTGGCCACAATTCGCGCTTCACGCACAGCATCACGATTGATCTCGGTCAGGCCATAAACGGCTTCGTCCAGGTACTGCGGACAGGCATGCGGCATGCCATACCATGTTTCCCAGACATCAGCCTGCCGGAAACGAAAATCCGCAGCCAGGTCGATCACCCGCACGCCCGCCTCAACCAGTTCGGGCACCATGGTCATGGCAGTACCATTTGGCGTGGCAAAGAACACCAGCTCGCAGGCTCTCAGTTGCTCCACATCGGGTACGGTAAACTCCATATCCAGGTAACCGCGCAGGTTCGGGAACAGGTCGGCAACCGGCCGCCCTGCCTCGGACCGGGAAGTGATTACGGTGAGTTCAACATCCGGATGACCGGCCAGCAAGCGCAATAACTCAACACCTGTATAACCTGTGCCGCCGACAACTGCTGTTTTGATCATGACCGCAAACCTGCGCCTTGAAGAAATCCGGATACTACACCATCCGGCAAGCGCCCGGGTACAATACCACCGAAGCAACACACCACTTAACTCCGGATAAGGCTGCTCGTGCTCAGGCAACGCTGGAATCAATGGCTGGATAATCTCGGTTTGCGCGTCTCCGGCCTTGATGCGTTACCGCAGCTTTCCATGCTGGCCATCCCGGTCGGGCTACTTTCGGGGGGTGTCATTGTCCTGTTCCGCCTGCTGATCGAATCCAGCCAGGTATCGTTTCTGCCCGGCGGCAATGCTGAAAGCTACGAGGCACTGCCCCCGGTATTGCGCTTCGTTCTGCCGGTAGCCGGTGGCCTGTTGCTCGGCCTGCTCTGGACAGCACTCGGGACCAGCGCACGCGAGGTCGGCATTACCCACGTTATGGAACGGCTCGCCTATCACCAGGGGCGGTTACCATTCCGTAATGCATTGGCACAGTTCATTGGCGCAGCCCTGAGTATTATCAGTGGCCACTCGGTTGGCCGCGAAGGACCCAGTGTACACCTGGGTGCTGCCAGCGGCAGTCAGCTCGGACAATGGCTGCGCCTGCCAAACAACAGCAACCGGACACTGGTTGCCTGTGGCATTGCCGCCGCCATTGCAGCTTCCTTCAACACACCGCTGGCCGGCGTCATTTTTGCCATGGAAGTTGTCATGATGGAGTACTCGCTGACCAGTTTTGCACCCGTCATCCTGTCTGCCGTTACAGCAACAACCCTGACCCGGGTCGTCTTCGGCGATATGCCGGTATTCGACATACCACCCATGCAACTCGGCTCATTGATGGAACTGCCCTACGTGGTATTGATGGGGATCGTCATCGGCACACTGGCGGCCATGTTTATCCATGTGCTGCAACGCGTCACGACACGAGTCAGTGACTGGCTTGTGTGGGTACGTTTTACCCTGGCCGGCATGTGTGTCGGCCTTGTTGCGCTGGCTGTACCGGAGGTCATGGGTATCGGTTATGACACGGTCAACCACGCCCTGCTTGGTAAACTTGGGGTACTGCTGCTGATGACGGTCTCCATTGCCAAACTCCTTGCGACTGCTATCGGCCTTGGTCTTGGATTACCCGGTGGCCTGATCGGTCCGACCATTGTTATTGGTGCAACCGCCGGCGGCGCCATGAGCATCCTGGCCGACGCCTGGTTGCCGGGTGATATTGCCTCACCGGCCTTTTATGCCCTGATCGGCCTCGGCACCATGATGGGCGCAACCCTGCAGGCACCTCTGGCAGCACTCACCGCAATGCTGGAATTAACTGCCAACCCGAACATCATCCTGCCCGGCATGCTGGCACTGATTACCGCGGGACTGGTCAGCCGGGAAATCTTCGGTATGGACTCGGTGTATCTGGTTTTGATGCGCGCCCGCGGACTCGACTACCGCCACAATCCCCTGACCCAGACCCTGCACCGGGTCGGTGTCGCCAGTGTCATGGAGCGACACATCGCAACGCTGCCTGACACGACGAATTACACGGACGCAACTGCCGTATTGTCTGCAGAACCGAAGTGGATCCTGGCTACCGTCGACAATCAGCCGACCTGGATCATGCCGGCGGCCGACCTCGCCCGGTATCTGCAGGAAAATGAAATCGAAGGGCCGCTGGTGCTTGCCGAGATCCCGGCAGAACGACATGAAGTTACCGCCATTGATTTCAATGCGACCCTGCTGGAAGCGTTAACTGTACTGGATAAGGTAAATATGGAGGCGGCCTATGTCGTGCGATCCACCGTTCCCGGCATTGACCGTATTTATGGTGTTCTGACACGCAGCGATATCGAACGAAGCTACAGCATCAAGTAAAACCTGCAGCTCTGGTCAAGAATCCTTTGTTTGGCTCTTCCCCTGATCGGATGGCTTACACCGGTTCAGGGTAAATCCGCCGTGTCCCAACAGTCCCCTTGTCAGGGCACGCTGCAAGTACATCCCTGGTCGCTCCCGGCATCCTGCCTCCCGCGACACTTATACATCCCTGTATGTCGTACGCTCAACGGTTTCGTCCCTGAAACCGATGTCCCTGACAAGGGGACTATCGGGACACTGGAATGCCGGGGTCAGGGTGGCTTCTCAAGACCGTTGGCCGCAGGGATGCGGCCATCGAGCTTACAGGGATGTACTTGCAGCGTGTCTTGAGAAGCCACCCTGGCCCTGGCATATCGACCCACCCGGTCAGGGGAAGAGCCCTTTGTTTAGTCCTGCCAGACCGGTTTGTTATTCAGTTTGAGTTTGTCGATGAGCACGCTTTCAGCGTGGATAGCCACCACCTCGCCTGCCGGGGTTACGTTGCAGTTGAAATGATAGGTGTGTTCACCACCTTCCGGATTCAGCACGGCCATGACGACGCCGCTGACATAATAACCGCCTTCGGTTTTCTCGGTTTTACCTGAATTCCGCAGACGTGAAAAATCCGGCTGACCGGTCTGGCTGCGCGCCATGTTGCGGCATTGCTCGGCCGCCAGCCAGGCGGGCTCATCGAACAAACGATCAAACGTACTGTTCAGCCAGGGAATTTCCTGTTTGGCAATCAGCACGGCAATGGAACCGAACACCAGCAGCGCCGCAATACGGCCGGTATTTTTCCCGTCCTTGCCATGCCGACTGGAGCGATCGGAACGCAAGGTATGTAATCCGTGCTCGTCTTTTTTCATGCTCATACCGTTCCCGGACTGCCTGGCAAACTATATTTGGTCATTGTTACAGGTGACGTGGCAATACCCTCCACCTCGATCGTAACATGGTGAATACGCGGCAACCGTGCCTTAACCTCTGCCGCCAGTTCCTCGATGACTGTCTCGATGCGCTCCAGCGTGGCCTGTGCCGCTGCCCTGGTGCAGCAATAATCGACCAGCTTCTCATCCTGCCGGCGTGACCCGGGCAGCAGATCAAAAAATTGCTGTTCGTAGGCTTTGATGCTCGATAGCAGACCGGCGATAACCGCCTCTTCGCGCAATTCGATTTCAGCCACCAGGATGGTGTGCTCATCATCCAGGATAATGGAACGCAGATCATGATAACGCTCAACCTCGGGGTGCCCGGCGACAACCTGACTGAAGACGATCTCGGCCTGGGTGTCGCGGACGTCCGTTAACAGCCGCATGTTGACAGCACCAAGAAAAAACGCGGCCAACCCCAGCAACAGCGCAATCAGTGATGAAAAAGCGATGTCCCAGACCGGGTCATCGAACAGGTGCGCAAGGGTAATACCAATCCCGGCGAGCAGTACACCCAGCGATGCGATGGAGTCCTCCAGCACGACAGCCACCAGGGTCGGCCGCCCCGACTTCAGCATGTATTGCAGGAAACCGGTTGCACCGTCTGCATGCATCTGCTGTTTCAGTGCCTTTACGGCTACCATGAGTGAATAGCCATCCAGCAGAAACGCGATACCCAGCACACCACCCGCCAGCCACAGTGGCTCGATGCTTGTTCCGAACAGCTCGATCGGCACCACCTCCGCCTTGCCGGACAGGTTGGACCAGGAATGCCAGGCATGTGCAAGCCCCAGACCGCAGCCGATCGAGAACAGCCCGATAGCACTCCACAGGTTCCAGAGGTATTTCTTTTGCCCGTGCCCGAAGGCATATTCCGTATCCGGCAGCTTGTCGACTTCACGCAGCCCGAGCCACAGCAACGCCTGGTTCAGGGTATCCATCAGACTGTGAATGGCCTCGTTCATCATCGAGGCCGAGTGCGAGAATACGGCAGCAATGAACTTCAACACCGTCAGGATTGCATTCGCTATCAGCGCGGTTACCACCGCCTTGCGTGCAGTCGCTGCCATTGGATCAGCCCTTCAGAATGGAACCGAGCACGCCACGCGCAATACGCCGACCCAGAGAACTGCCCATGGAACGCACCACGCTCTTGAGCATGGCTTCCATCACGCCCTGACGACTGCTGCTGCGCCTTCCCGGCCGTGGTTCCGCCCTTTTACGACTGCGTTTTTCTTCAGCCCCGGCCGCTGCCACCGCCACTGCCTTTTCCGCACGCTCCTTCAGCATTTCGTAGGCCGAGTGCCGGTCGAGTTGCTGGTCATAGCGGCCGCTGAACATACTGACTTCCATCACTGCCTTGCGCTCGGCCATCGTCGCCGGACCCAGGCGCGACGCCGGCGGCCGGATCAGGGTACGTTCAACAATACCTGGAATACCCTTGTTGCCCAGTGTTGACACCAGCGCCTCGCCTACTCCCAGTTCCCTGATGGCTTTGGCTGCATTAAATGCCGGGTTGGCACGGAACGTTGTAGCTGCTGCGCGCACCGCTTTCTGTTCACGCGGCGTAAACGCACGCAGGGCATGCTGTATCCGGTTACCCAGTTGTCCCAGCACACCATCGGGAATATCCAGCGGATTCTGGGTGACAAAGTAAACGCCGACTCCCTTGGAGCGGATCAACCGGACTACCTGTTCGACCTTGTCGACCAGCGCCTTCGGCGCATCGTCGAACAACAGGTGGGCCTCGTCAAAAAAGAACACCAGGCGCGGCTTGTCCGGATCACCGATCTCGGGCAATTCCTCGAACAGTTCGGAAAGCAGCCACAGCAGGAAGGTTGCATAGAGCCTGGGCGTCTGCATGAGCTTGTCTGCAGCCAGGATGTTGATATTGCCGTAACCGTTGGCACCGGTACGAATTAAATCATAGAGCTCCAGCGCCGGCTCACCGAGGAACTGTTTTGCACCCTCTTGCTCCAGCACCAGCAGGCGGCGCTGGATGGCGCCAACCGATGCACGCGGGATATTGCCGTATTCAAGTGTCAGTGCTTTTGCGTTCTCACCGGCAAAGGTCAGCAGGGCGCGCAGATCCTTGAGGTCGAGCAACAACATGCCCTGGTCATCTGCCATTTTGAAAACCGCATACAGCACCCCTTCCTGGGTATCGTTGAGCCCCAGCATACGCGCCAGTAACAACGGGCCTATATCGGAGACCGTTGCCCTGACCCGGTGACCCTTCTTGCCGAACAGGTCCCAGAACACCACCGGGAAGGCCTCAAAGGCATAATCCGTCAGGCCAATGGTTTCGGCCCGCTCCATCAGCTTTGGGTGTTCCTTACCCGGCTGGCCAAGGCCCGACAGATCACCTTTCACGTCCGCCATAAAGACCGGCACGCCGCGACGCGAAAAGTCCTCTGCAAGTATCTGCAATGACACCGTCTTGCCAGTACCGGTAGCACCTGCGATCAGGCCATGACGATTGGCCAGCTTCGGTTGCAGGTAGACCGGCTTTGTACCTTTACCGATAAAAATTCCAGGGTCTGCTGTCATGCCTTTTCCTCTCCCGTTGTATTTCTACGCAACCTCATTACCGTCCGGCCCATTGGCCAGCCGGTCGATGATATGCGCATATTCCCTGCCGAGCTTTTGCAGTTCGGCCAGTTCCCCCATTGCGGCCGGTTGCCCGGATGAGCGGATGGCGCGCTGAATACGCTGCATCCGCTCAATGATGATAGCCAGTCTGTCCTGCAATTCGTCCTGCTGCTCCAGGCCTGCAGTCATTACAATATTTCCCTGAGTTTGGCCGCGGCATCTTCCGGACTGATGGTCGTGACAAACAGCCCCGAACCCAGCTCAAAGCCGGACGGTATGGTTGTTCGCGGGCAGATTTCCAGGTGCCAGTGAAAGCTGGCATCACAGTCAGCAAAGGTGTCACAGTGTGGTACCGAGTGGAAATAGTAGTTGTACTGGGCGCCGCCCAGCACCCGGTCCAGGCGCTGCATGGTGCGCTTGAGCAGACCGGCAAAGTCCTCCAGATCCTCGTCACTGGCATGAGTGAAATTACTTTGATGCTGCAGGGGCAGGATATGAACCTCCCACTCATAACGACTGGCAAACGGTTTGATGGCAATAAACCGCTCACTGCGCTCGATGACATACTGCCCTACGTCGACCTTGCGTCTGACCTCACCCGACTCACGATTGTAGATCGTTGCCTCGAAGGTCAGCGCCTCGTCAATCAGGCTGCAAAAAATACACTGGTGGTATTTCCGGTAGTGGGCACGGCTGTTTTCCACTTCATCATATACATTTTCCGGAATGATCGGCATGGCAATCAGCTGACTGTGCGTATGCTTGATACTGGCGCCGGCCGCCGGACCGAAATTCTTGAAGACCAGTACGTAGCGGAGACGCTCGTCAGAGGAATACAACTCATCCATACGCCGACGGTACAGCCCCAGTAACGTTGTGAGATGCCGTTCAGACATCTCATGCACCTCGATACCGTGCCGGTAATGATCAATGATAACTTCGTGATGACCATAGCCGTCCATCACCTGTTGCAACCCGAAGCTGATGTTGCTCTGATCGCTCTCGGCACCCAGCACCGGAAACAGGTTCTGTACAACCCGGATGTCCCAGTTCGCCTCATCAGGCAGCGCGATAATGGTTGGCGGTGTTTTATCCTCGTTTCCCTTGCAGAACGGACAGGTATCGACATGCTCCCTGTCATCATGTGGAACACGCGCCTCCTCCTTGCGTGGACGCATACCGCGCTCGGTTGCTACCAGCACGGATTCTGACGGCACTACCGGATTGATTCGTATTTCCCGGGTCGGTTTCTCCTGGCTCACTGCTTATGTATCCCTGTGAAGTTGAAAATGTGGAAGTCCATCAATTTTTACCGGCAGTATCACCCAAACGTATTGCAGGCATTGATATCGCCGCTTTCGATACCTTTACGGAACCAGCGCACGCGCTGCCCGGAGGTCCCATGCGTAAATGAATCGGGTACAACATACCCCTGCGCTTCCTGTTGCAGGCGGTCGTCACCAATGGCTGATGCCGCATTCAGTGCCTCTTCAATATCACCCTGCTCCAGCACCTGGCGGCTGCGATCGGCATGGTTACCCCAAAGTCCGGCGAAACAGTCGGCCTGCAATTCCAGCTGCACTGACAACTCGTTGGACTCCACCTTGCCAAGACCGTGCTGCGCCGACCTGACCTTGCCACTGATTCCCAGAAGATTCTGGACATGATGACCAACCTCATGGGCAATCACATAGGCCTGTGCAAAATCACCGGGCGCGCCATGCCGGCGTTTCAGGTCATCGAAGAACGAAAGGTCTATATAGACTTTGTTGTCCGCCGGACAGTAGAACGGGCCGATTGCGGCGCTCGCCATGCCGCAGGCAGACTGCACAGAACCGGTAAACATTACCAGCACCGGCTCCCGGTAGTTTTTACCGCTATTGCTGAAAATTGCGTTCCAGGTATCTTCAGTATCAGCCAGCACCACCGATACGAAGTCGGCCAGTTGCTGCTCTTCAGGGGATGGACTGTATTCTTCCTGCGAGATTGCCGGACCACTTCCCTGCTGCAGCTGCAGCAGGACCTGCGGATCGATGCCGAGAAAATAGGCCAGCGCAAGGGCAATAACGATTGCGCCAATGCCCCCCTTGAAGGCGCCTCCGCGCAACCGTTTACCACGCCGGTCATCAATATTTGAACTTCTGCGCCCGTGTCTCCACCTCATGGTTTGGAATCCTTTGCGTTTGGTAACCGGATTATAAGACATTCCACGAGGCGCCAATCACCATACAGTACAATCGTAAAAATACGCATATTGTTATTTACTGCGCCAGCAATATCAGCGACTATAGTCATAATGGATGTTGAAAACACCATAGCAGAACCGCCGAAACACCGGCGCAGCGGCTGGCGCACTTTCATGATTGTTGTTATCACGATTGTGGTAACAGCCGCCCTCACCTTCTGGGTTGTACGTACCTATATTTTTCCGTCAGAATTCAAGCCGGTTGAACTGTCAGCCCAGGAAGAGCAGGTCCTGACAGACAAGCTGGAACGCCTTGACAGGCTGCAAAGCCCGCGCACGCGTGGCAGTGCCAAGGCTGCGAGGCAAAGACAGGCGGCCGATGCCGCTGAACCTGAATTCCTTGAGCCGGAAGCCTACACTGAGGCAGGCGCCGATCGCAGTATTTCGCTGACCGAAAGAGAGCTCAATGCGCTGCTGGCAAAAAATACTGACCTCGCCAGAAAACTCGCCATCGACCTGTCAGACAACCTGATGAGTGCCAAGTTATTGATTCATGTCGACGAGGATTTCCCGATTCTTGGCGGCCAGATCATCAAGGTTCGGGCCGGCATGGAACTGGCGTACCAGGACAACCGGCCAATTGCCATCCTCAAGGGTGTCAGTGTCATGGGTGTACCAATACCCAATGCCTGGCTGGGGGGCATGAAGAACATCGACCTGGTCGAGTATTACGGCACTGAATCAGGCTTCTGGAAGACGTTTGCGGAAGGTGTCGATAACATCCGGATCAAGGATGGCTATCTGACCATGACACTCA
>JBDLJX010000056.1:0-16552 GCA_039714155.1 Pseudomonadota bacterium
GGCTTCTCGTCTCGCCCGAAGGGAGGCCCACAAATGCCCCAATACTGCGTTGCAGCCTTTGTTAAGGGAATAGCCATTAACGGCAGGCTGCGCCTTGTCCTGGGTCATTTGTGGGCCTCTGATATGTGCACGTTATCCGTTACACCGCACTAGGTTATGGATTTCAGGTAATAATGACGAATTCGCCACACACAGGTAAAACAGGGGGCAGCTGACTCAGCCAACCCCGCATGCTTTACTTGTGACTTGTTGATTAATGATGATGCCGGCACACTGCCTTGAAGGTTGCTATCGCGTCATCAAAGGACAGTTCAGGGGTTGTGATGCCTCTGGCGCCCCGCTCAGCAAGGGCAACAATGTCATCGATGGAAAGGATACCTTCCACCTTGCCCTCGCCATTCGTGATAGCCAGCCGTCTGATTTTCCGGTCAGCCATCGTCTTCAGCGCATTCTTGATGTCCTGGTCGGGTTGGCAGCAGAACAGCTCCTCACTCATGAAGTCCTTCACATGCAAGTCAGCGGCCCGCGTGTGCTGCAGCGCGGTTGCCATGCAGATATCACGATCCGTGATCATACCAAGCGCCTTGCCGTCATCATCAACGACCGGTACTGCGCCACAATCCTCACTCCACATCAATAACGCCGCCGTCTCTCCATCAGTATCAGGCCGGCAGGTTTTGACATCACGCGTCATTACATCTCGTATGTACATGATAAACCTCCTCACATCGCGGCTCGTCGAACAGATCGCACACGCGAAGGTTCAATGGAAGATTGGGAATGTATTGTGCCTGACCACCTGCCCCGCGTTTCGTGGAGGCCAGACAGACCGTCACCGGCAGTCCTGGGAACGAATTCGGTCGGGTTGCTTGCTGACGCTGTTTCCTCCTTTCCTTCGCGTGCTTACATTAGTTAATCTAGATGATTGATGTTCCTTGTCAAGCTTGCTCCATATAAAAATAATTGTAATGGAACAAATAAATATAAAAACCTTCCTGGATCCGGCAACAGTCCGGGCTGAACGTATTAATGGTTTAAATTTGCGCGCTAACTTGAGGTGGAACTGTTGGTTTTCCCGCTGCCGGGTATTTTACCCCGGCGCCATAAAACTGTCTCCTGCGGAATCAGTTCACAGTCGCAGCGGTCAGCGGCAATGCCCTGATGCTACCCGGTTCATCCTGGTGTCACCGGCTTGTGTACTGGTATCCGTGTGCTAGGGTCTTCATAGGGTGTCTGATCCCCGGAGGGAATTATCAGCACGAATATCCGGACATTCAGGACCGCAGAAAAAGGAGATATCATCATGACAACCTATGTAATTCTCAGCCGCTTTTCACCGGAGGCATTTACAAAGCCCGGAGATTTCAAAGGGCTTGCTGCCACGGTGTCGGAAGAAATCAGGGCCAGCTGCCCGGGCGTTGTCTGGAAGGACAGCTATGCCACCCTAGGGCAGTATGACGTGGTGGACGTTGTCGAGGCCGATGACCCGATAGAGGTGGAACGGGCGGCCATGATTATTCGGGGCCAGGGGCATTCCACCACGGAAACACTGTTGGCCACGCCCTGGCGGAAGTTTCTGGAGTCACTCGAGTAACGGATCTCCTCCCGGCTCGGGATGACATGCCGGTGCCCCGGCTTCACGGTATTCGTCACATGACCATTACCGGCCACCCTGTACTGCCCGCTACCCGCAGACAGGTGTCTGGCATGGCAAACTCCTCCGTTCAAGGTTCAGTATTCAGACCACCGCCAGGAAACCACAATCAAAGTGGTTTTTTAGGGCACTATACAGAGCATAATACGCTGCCAATGGTGCCGCAGTCCGTTAGCCAGAGACAACCGCTTCCCACGTTAGGAGTATAATATTCTCAGTAGTCCGGCAGGTTTACAGTCCCAGGCAGGTTTTCATTCAGGCCGCGCCTGAGGTAGTGAAAGCTGCTTCCGTCTCATGAGGTATCGAGATGACGAGTCAATCCGCAGTGGCCACTTCACTTGACCACACATTGTTCCGTGCCGTAGTGGACAGTGCGACGGACGGGATCATCGTGACGGATCACGCCGGGACCATCCGGCTTATGAATCCAGCGGCCGGACTCATGTTCGGTTATGACCCGCAGGAGTTGCTGGGATTCGACGCCGGAATGTTGCTGGCAGAACCCGGGCGCAATGAACCCCGAACCTTTATTGGGCCATCCCGCGACAGAGTGTGGGAACGCCTTACCGGGAAGCCACGCGAACTGGAAGCCCGGCGCAAGGACGGCAGCGGTTTTCCAATACACCTTACCGTGACACCGATTCATGAGGGCGATCTGCACCTGTTTGCCGGTATCGTGCACGATCTTAGCGTCCATACGCGGGTGGAACAGGAACTGCTCGAAAGCGAGGAACGCAACCGCGCGATCATCGATTCCGCCCTGGATGCCGTGATTACCATCGATGCCGAGGGCATCATCACCGGTTGGAATGCCCAGGCGGAAATCATGTTCGGCTACCCGGGTGCCGAGGTGCTGGGCAAGCGCCTTTCCGACACGATCATCCCGCGTCAATACAAAGAGGCGCACGAGCAAGGTCTCAAAAAGTTTGCGGAGACCGGGGAAGGTCCCCTGCTGAACAGCCGGTTCGAGATTACCGCATTGCACCACGACGGACATGAATTTCCCGTGGAACTGGCCATTGTACCGCTCCATGCCTGCGGCCGGACCCGCTTCAGTGCTTTTGTCAGGGATATCAGTGATCGTGTGCAGGCGGCCAGCGAGGTACTGCGTATGCGCGGCTATCTGCAGAACATCGTGGATTCCATGCCGTCGATTCTGGTTGGTGTGGACACCGAATGCCAGGTGACGGAATGGAATCAGGGCGCAGAACGCGCCACGGGCATACCCGTAGAAGAAGCAGTTGGTGCAGGCTTCACGGAATTGTTCCCCGAGTACGAGCCGCAACTGGAGGACATGCGTGAAGCCATCCGCCGCCATGTTCCGGTGCACATTGAGCGCCTGGCCACGGAGGAGGCGGGTGAGACCCGCTATGCGGATGTGATGATTTATCCCCTGCTGGCTGACGGGACGACGGGTGCGGTGATCCGCGTGGATGACATCACCGATCGGGTGCGCCTGGAGCAGATGATGGTGGAGGCCGAAAAAATGATGTCAGTGGGCGGGCTTGCTGCCGGAATGGCGCATGAAATCAATAATCCCCTGAGTGGCATCTTGCAGAGTTGTCAGAATATCCAGCGCCGGCTTTCGGCCGAGCTGGATGCCAACCGGCGTACGGCAGCCCAACTGGGGCTCGATCTTGGCAAGGTGCAGCGCTATCTGCAGGAACGTGACATCACGGGATTTCTGGAGGGTATCCAGGATGCGGCTGGCCGTGCCAGCCGGATTGTCGTCGATATGCTGGCCTTCAGCCGCCAGCGCGAGACCGAGTTCGTGGAGACAAGGATTGATGCGCTGCTGGATTCTGTGGTGCGTCTGGCCGCAAGCGACTATGACCTGAAAAAACAGTACGATTTCAAGCAGATCGAGATCGTGAAGGAATATGATTCCGGGTTACCGTCATTATATTGCGATCCACCCGAGATTGAGCAGGTCATGCTCAATCTGATCAAGAATGCCGCCCAGGCCATGGCCGAGGGAGGAAAGCCTCCGTACCGGCTCACGTTGCGAACCCGGTGCGACGGCGATACTGCACAGATCGAGGTGGAAGACAATGGTCCCGGCATGGATGAACAAACGCGCAAGCGCGTATTCGAGCCGTTTTTTACCACCAAGCCTGCCGGTATCGGCACGGGCCTGGGCCTGTCGGTGTCCTATTTCATCATTACCGAGCAGCACCGGGGAACGCTTTCGGTCACATCCACTCCTGGCAAGGGTGCCCGATTTGTGATCCGGTTGCCGCTTGGTAGGGCGGTTGCCGGTAAATCGATGCATGGACAGGTCGCAGCAGCAGGAGGGGGTTGATGAAATGACCGACAAGCGCGTCTTGCAAGGAGTCTATCGACATGAATACCCGTATTCTGATCGTTGAAGATGAGCATGTAATAGCAAACAGCGTGCAGGCCTTTCTGGAAGATGAGGGGATGGAGGTGCACTGCAGGGCATCCGCAGAACAGGCCCTGGAACTGATCGGTGTTACGGGTTGTCTATTTGATGTCTGCATCATGGATGTACGTCTCCCGGGTCTGGATGGAAACAGCGCCATCCGCCGGCTGCACGGGCTGTGTCCGCAATTGCGGTTTGTTATTCAGACCGGTTCCGCAGGTTACGCGATTCCCGAGGATCTCCGTGCAATCGGAATCGCCGATCGCCAACTGTTCAGGAAACCACTGCTCGATATGCGACCCCTGGCATCCGTGGTGCAGATGCTGCTGGCACAAAGCCGGTGGCGGAGGTGAAGAGTAATGGGTGAACCGGCCAGGATTCTGACCATAGAAGATGAGCAGCCGGTGCGCAGCGGTATCGTCGCGTACCTGCAGGACAGTGGTTTCAGTGTGCTGGAGGCCAATGATGGCCTCACTGGCATTGATATCTTTCGGCACGAGCATCCGGACGTTGTCCTGTGTGATCTGCGCCTGCCGGGTATGAACGGACTGGAGGTCCTGTCCACCATTTCCAGTGAATCACCGGACACACCGGTCATCGTTGTTTCCGGCGTGAGCCTGATTGCCTATGCCGTGCAGGCTCTGAAACGCGGTGCCTGGGACTACATTACCAAACCCATCCACGATATGGAGGTGCTTGAAAGCGCAATCCATCGTGTGCTCGATCATGCCAGGCTCATCAATGAGAACCGGGAATACCAGAAAAGCCTGGAAAAGCTTAATCAGGAACTGGAACAAACCCTGGGGCGATTACGGGAGGATGAGGAAACAGGCCGGCGCATCCAGCATCAGTTATTGCCGGAGGACGACAAGACCCTGGGCGCGTACCATTTCCAGCGGCGTCTGTATCCTTCCATGTACCTCAGCGGTGATTTCGTGGACTATTTTGCAATCGATGCCGCTCATATAGGCTTCTACATGGCAGACGTATCAGGTCACGGCGCGGCATCGGCCTTCGTGACCATCATGTTAAAGACCCTGATGGGCCAGTACTGTGATGCGTTCTGGCAGGAGGGCGACGATACCATCCTGCACCCGGCGCAGACCCTGTCGCGTCTGAACTGCGATCTGTGTCGCCAGCAGCTGGACAAGTATCTCACCATGTTCTACGGAGTACTGGATGGTCAGGAAAATACCTTGCTCTGCAGCAACGGCGGGCAGTTCCCGTATCCGATATTGCACGATGGAGATACCGCCCGTTTACTGACATACCGCGGGCGTCCCGTTGGCCTGTTCGAGGATTCTGACTATACGGATGATCTGGTCGACTTGCCCGGGACTTTCGTCCTGGTGCTGGTGTCAGATGGCATTCTGGAGCTGTTGCCCATGGATTTCATGCAGGAACGGGCCGGTGACCTTAGGGCCCGGATCAGCGGTTGCGATCTGACAATGGACCGGTTGACCCGCGGACTTGGTATCGAGCAGTGCACCGGCCTTCCTGATGATGTTGCCATACTGATTGTTAAACGGGACAGCAGTCATGAATAGCGGCAGTATCTTGCATGCGAATCACGAAGGCGTGGTCGTGCTGCGCTTCGTTGGGGATATACGCTACATGCTTGCTCCTGCGCTGGACAGATTTCTGGACGGGGCGTTTTCCGAACCGGGCCTTGCAGGTTTTGTCATTGATTTAACCGGGACAGACGGCATTGACAGCACCTGTCTTGGCATCTTGGCCCGTATCGCCAAACGCATGGAAATACATGGCAGACCCCGCATCAGCATTGTTTCGAATCGCGTTGAAATCAATGAGGTTCTTCTTAGTATGGGTCTTGACGAGGTATTCGAGATCGTTACGAGCAGTGTGCCAGAGACTGGTAACAGTCAGGAGCTGGCAGCGGGGGAAACCGACGATGCGACCCTGGCACGAACCCTGCTGAAAGCGCATCGCACACTGATGACCCTGAATGAACATAACCGCGAGCTTTTCAGGGAAGTTGTCAGTACCCTGGAGCGGGAGACAGCCGGGCAATCGTAACCTGTCTATGACAGCATTCTGGAGAGCAGTTTTCCCACGGCAGCACCCATCGGTAACACAATCAGAATCAGGAGCAGGGATAAGCCGATCGCCATACTGACACCAGTCTGTCCGGCACTGGTGATATCTGCGCCATAACGTGCCAGCAGGTCAGCAGTCAGCAGGAATATACCGGCTGTTGCCAGGCTGCACCCCTTGAGGGTTTCCGTGAGGCTTCCATAAACAACATAGGGGATCATGCCAAATATCAGGAAGCCGGCAGACAGCTTGTAGGATCCGGTCGGCAGGGGAGCCAGTGCGGTGACCAGTGCCAGCATGCAGCCGACTATTACCAGCAAGTAGGCGAGGGGCTTCACTGTTTCCAGTTGACATTTCATGTCTCTTTCCAGGCTCTTCAGGATTTTCGTACCTACCTGTACAAGCGCGACAGGCAACATCATCCTGTGTTGAGCATAGCCGGTTTTTTGAGCAAATGACCTGTGCCGTGGTCAAATAAACTAGCCCGCACTTCTCACCGTGGTGAGAAATGCGGGCTAGCAGGCCGTTGTGGTCGTAGTCTCTGAACGACGAGGGTGTCCGTAAGATGGAGGAAATGCGTTGCGAAATGATCTCGTGGGTGGAGGTGCAACGATTGTGCGAGCGCCTGGCGGAATCAATACGAGCATCACGATATTGCCCGGATATCGTAATCGCCATCGGCCGCGGTGGTTATATACCGGCCAGGCTGGTATGTGATTATCTGGGTATCATGGAATTAACCAGTATCAGGGTTGAACACTATTTATCCGGTTCGGACAGGCAGAAGGAAGTCAGTATCCGTTATCCGCTTCGTGATGACATCAGCAGCCTGCAGGTGCTGCTTGTCGATGACGTTAATGATAGTGGTGATACCCTTGATGCCGCTGTGAGGCACCTGCGAACATACAATCCCCGCGAGATTCGTGCAGCCGTCATGCACAATAAAGCCGTCAGCGGTTTTTCTACGGACTATTACGCCAGAAAAATCGTCAAGTGGCGCTGGCTGATCTACCCCTGGGCAGTGAATGAAGACATATCCGGATTTCTGAAACGGCTGTCACCAGCGCCGGATTCGCTGGGTGATGCGCAGAAACAGCTGGCTGAACATTTCGGCATAAATGTTCCGCAACAACGGCTCAGGGATATTCTTGCGCTTCCGGGCAGATGACTGCCTGGTAAAAAAGCACCGTCAGAGACTGCTGCGGGACTGCTTGTGGAACCTCGCAAGGTCCGCCTGAACGTGATCAGTAAAATGGTTTATAGGCAGAATAAATGAATATTTAGGGGCGATTTAAAAGCATTTTTATGTGGTGTAGTTTTATCGCTTCTGTACAGAAATATAATCCCGTTGCCTCGGTCCAACATAAAGCTGCCGCGGCCGCCCGATAAGTTGCTTTTTTTCCCCGATCATTTCCATCCACTGGGCAACCCAGCCGACGGTTCTGGCGATAGCAAACATCACAGTGAACATGTTAACAGGGATACCGAGCGCCTTGTAAATAAGGCCGGAATAGAAATCGACATTGGGATAAAGCTTCCGCTCTATGAAATAGTCATCACTCAGCGCTATTTCCTCCAGTCGCAGTGCCAGCTCAAACATGGCATCGTTACCAGCCTCCGGTTTTGACAGAACTTCATGGCACATCTTTCGAATTATGCGGGCACGCGGATCATAATTCTTGTAGACACGGTGTCCGAACCCCATTAGACGGAATGGGTCATTGTGGTCCTTGGCGCGCTCCAGAAATTTCGGAATATTGCTGACATCGCCGATCTCACAGAGCATATTCAGCACTGCCTCATTCGCACCACCATGCGCTGGCCCCCACAATGCGGCAATACCGGAAGCAATGCAGGCAAACGGATTGGCCCCGGAGCTGCCAGCAAGGCGCACGGTTGACGTGCTGGCATTCTGTTCATGATCGACGTGCAGAATGAAAATCAGGTCCAGCGCCTTCTCCGCAACCGGGTCGATCTCGTAGTGCTCACAAGGCACGGAGAACATCATGTGCAACAGGTTGCCCGTATAGCTCAAGTTATTATCCGGATAGACCTGCGGCTCACCAATGGTGTGTTTGTAACTTGCCGCTGCGATGCTGGGCATTTTGGCAATCATTCGGTGTGCTGCAATCTCCCTGTGTCTTGGATTAGTGATATCCGTAGAGTCATGATAAAAGGCAGATAGTGAACCCACGACACCAACCATAATGGCCATAGGATGTGCGTCATGGTTGAAACCATGGAAAAATTCTTTCAGGTTTTCATTGAGCATGCTGTGATGAGCAATTATGTAAGCAAAATTGTCCAGTTCCTCGGGTTTTGGCAGTTCGCCATACAGCATTAGATATGCGACTTCGATGAAATTGCTGTGTTCAGCCAGCTGTTCAATAGGATAACCACGATACTGCAGCACCCCCTGTTCGCCATCGAGATAGGTGAGTGAACTGTGGCAGCTTGCAGTGGACAGAAAACCTGGATCGTAGGTGAAATAACCCGTTTGACGATAAAACTGGCCGATGTCGACGGCATCAGGTCCCTGTGTGGCATGCTTGACACGTAATTCGAATTGCTGACCACTTTTGTTATCGGTAACGGTTACAGTATCTGCGCTCATCTGCTTATCCTCGAAGATGGTTATTGTTCAATTATGGCAGGGGTTTTATGTCCTCGCGGGTCTTTTTAGCGAAGTGAAAGAGTAAAAGTAGACAATCATCCTGAATAACAGCCTGTTAGAAAGCTTTCGGCAATTAACATCCACTATGCTTGACGTTCCTGGAATTTGGCGAATGACTTTTCCTGGCCGAACCGGGACCTTTGTACAGATTTTTTATGGAAAATCGGCCTATCAGCATGGATCGACCCGAGACGGACCTTTACATGAAAAAAACCTGGTGCGACTCAGTCCTGTGAATACAGTTTGATTATTGGGTAGTCGGTACTGATGCCCATCACAACCCCGTCGGGATGGATAATGGTGACGCCTGCTCCCGGGCCTTTCAAGCCTTCCTTGCGACGCGAGTTGAAATCCATGGTGGTGTCGCACTCGAAGTTAATCAAGCCTTTTCGGTGTACGATGTGCTGCCCGTGCAATACATTGCGATGGCCGTGCACCACGGCCTGGATACCCGCGTGGTGCGCGGAGGTTGTCCCTTGTGTCGTAAATGGCATATCCACTTCCCGGTATTTGGTACGGAAGCAATTACCAATGGGACCATAGTATAAATCGAAGGCGTCACCTTCTAACTGTTCGCGGAATCGGCGATTCAGGTATCGGATACCCCGTGTGTCGATAACCTCTGCAATCCGGTCATCCAGCCCCGCATGGATAAACAGGAACGAGCCCTCTTGACAGGCCAGTTGCATCGTCCTGAAAAACCAGTAGAACTCCCCCTCCGGCCGGAGAAACAGCGATTGCCACTTCAGAGCAGCGGCAAACGCATGGCGTAGCGTCAGCCCGGCCACGGCACAATCCTCCTCGAAATGTTCTATTTTCCTTCGGATACGGATGAGTTCACGCGCCAGTGTCGATTTCTGCATGCTCTTGCGCGCTAATTTGGGGAATGTGTCAAACCAGCGATCCGATGGATACAGGCGTCGCCGGCATTCCGCTGTTCCGGGAATACCCTGAAGGGCCCCGTGCCCCGCCAGGTACTGGTTGTTGATCTCCACCAGCAAGGGTACTGCCTTGGCACCCATGCGGATGAAAAAATGCTCGTTGCGCGTGTTCCGTGGCTGGTTCACCTTACGCATTCCCAGCAGTATACGTACGTCATGATTGCCAGCCAGGATGCGCATCCGGGCGCCTCGCTCCGACAGCAGCCGCAAGGTGCGCATCAATCGTAGATTGTCAGGACCCTTATCAAAACAATCCCCGGCCAGAATAAACAACGCCTTTCGTCCGGCATCGGTGAGCCTGAATGCACCGTCACCGGGGCCGGTCTTCTCAATACCGCCGGACGCCACCAGGGACGCCATGAATGCCTCTGAATCGGCATGGGGGTCGCCGAAGAAATAGACCGGCTCGGCCGGCCAACGCCAGGGGGTACCTGTCACCGGTTCGTGCGAGCGGTCGGACCGGGACCACCCGGTTTCAATTGACCATGACTCCACCCGATCGGGCAGGCATGCCCTTATCCATTGCCTGCCCCGATAATGGGGTAGGCTGGTGTTTAGAAGATGGTGATTCACGCCAGCAGTATTCAGGCCTGGAGCGGGTTGGCTCCCAATGGGCAAACCGGACACGACAGCATTTAGCATGTAATGCTCCTGGTACAAACCGCTTATCCTGAGTGTAGTTGATTACAGCGTGTGAGCTCCAGGGTCCACCTGTGTTTTGTGTTGTTTCCGGGTCTGCATCACGTAGAGTTGAAGCATTCCTGAAAACCTGAGTGGCGTGAGAGGCCTGTTGTGGCAGAACCCGGAAAATCGGGGGAATAATTCCTACACAATTCAGTCAGTAAAGCGCCGTGTCAGGACGCCCCGGTATCAGCTGTGATGGGTAAAGGTGTAGTCGCTGCCCGTTCGCTTGACGGTGACATGCGTGCGCTCGAACTCGACTGCTTCACCGTCCGTGATATCGGCAGTGTCTCCAGCGACCGCCACAAAGCCCTCCCGTGTGACGCCGCAGTGCAACAGCCCCAGCTTGTCATGATGCGTGGGGGTGAGCGTGATTGACTCGTTGCTTGTCGCCATGATTCATGATTCCCAAGGTTAAAGCTGCATGCTGGTCGTATGCCGCTGAATGAATAATAAAAGTATTGACCGGGCCTGAAAAATTTCAACCCCGTCCAGCATGGGGGTACCTGCACAATTCCACACTATTTCGATCATAAAGTCGTACTGTAGCCCGGTGTGCTTATTTGTCACAGGGACAAATATTTTGCCCGGTTGTCTAAACTTGTATCAGGCACTTCTATTGCGTTGTGCCGGTGTGAAAAGGACTGTAATACATGAATGCCGAGTTGCACAGAGAAACCCGACGCCTGTACGGGAAACTCCGCCACCTTGGATGGAGTGAGGATGACTGCGCATTGATCGCCCCGACCACGCTGGAAATCAACATGCTCAAGGGAGAGCAGGATGCCCTCATCCTGGCCCATTCCTACCAGACCCCGGACATCATGTACGGCGTAGGGGACTATGTCGGCGACTCCTATGGTCTGAGCGTCAAGGCGAGTGAACACCCGGCCAGAAAGATCGTGTTCTGCTCAGTCTATTTCATGGGCGAAACGGCCAAGCTGCTCAACCCTGACAAGGATGTGCTGGTGCCGCAAGTGGCGGGCTGTTCACTGGCGGATTCAATCACCGGGGAGCAGGTACGGGAGTTGCGAGCTACCTACCCCGATGCGGGTGTGGTGTGTTACGTGAATACCTATGCCGAGGTCAAGGCTGAAAGTGATGCCTGTTGTACGTCATCCAACGCCGTCGAGGTTGTAGAGGCGATCCCGCAGGATGAGGTCCTGTTCATACCCGACAGGCTGATGGCGGAGAACCTCGCAAAAATCACATCCAAGATAGTACATACGTGGGACGGTACCTGCGTGGTACACGAGGGCTTTGATGCCAGTTCGGTGAAAGATATTCGCAACCGCTTCCCCGGCGTAAAGATACTGGCCCACCCCGAATGTACCCCCGGGCTGGTCGCAGAGGTTGACTATGCCGGCGGGACCTCGGGCATGCTCAACTACGTAAAGAACTCGGACGCCAGGACCTTCATGCTGGTGACCGAGTGCGGTCTCACCGACCGGTTCAAGGCGGAATTCAGGGACAAAGAGATCGTTGGTACCTGCATCCTGTGTCCCTACATGAAGCAGATCCAGCTCGATGACGTACTCAAGGCTCTCAAGGACCCGACACCCGAACAGTACATCGAGATCCCGCCGGATATTGCCGCGCGTGCGAGACAGAGCCTCGACAGGATGTTCGAACTGGAAAAGAAGGGGAAGTCAATCCTGAAGGAGCGGGGTACGGGTAATCTGGCCTGGACTGCCTGAACGAAGTCAGGACAGGCATACTGCATCCGGGGCTGAGTGAATGAAGTGGTGCTTGATACAGCAAGTACAGGACAAGCAGCGATAAAGCTATCCAGGAGAGTCATTCATGGTTAATCGCAGGGACATAACGGAAAATGAACGAGTGGCTTGTGAGGTCTGTCTCAAGGAGATTCCTGTATCCGAGGCCAGCAGCGGTGAAGCCTCTGACTATGTGATCCATTTTTGTGGTCTGGAATGTTACGAGAAATGGAGGAAGCAGCAGGTAAATAATGACTCGGAAGCATCCTGAATCCAACCGCTGTTATAAAGTAAAGGCCGGGCATTCGCCGGATAGCTGGTATAAACGCGAGAATTGCAAAAGGGGACAGAAGGAAGAGGATATTTTAATGCAAGACTACCGGCACATCCTGGTTGCCATGGATGCAACGGAGCAGAGCGCGAAAATTGCTACCCGTGCGCTGCAGTTCGCCACGGCATCGGGTGCGCGCCTGAGTCTGCTCAAGGTACTTGAGCATCTTCCTGCTTCTATCCCTGTTGACCCGGTTCCTCCGGAAGGTGTGGACAAAATTGAATGGTTCAGAAATCATGCGCGCGACGAACTGAAGGAATTTGCAAGGCGGTTAGATCTTTCGGAGGCAGAGGTCAATGTTGCCGTTGGATCACCCAAGGATGTAATTCCGGACTTTGCCAGGGAACAGGCAGTGGATCTGATCGTAGTCGGAACCCACGAACGACACGGGATCGCATTACTGTGGGGCTCTACCACGGATAGTGTTTTGCATCATGCACCATGTGATGTGCTTGCGGTGCACATTCCGTCCTTATAGGGAGACAACCGGGATAGAATCAACAGCGTCCATTTTCTTTCCGGTGCGCACGGCACAACCTGCAGAGCAGGAACAAAAGCGGGTCAATGCCCTCACGGGGCAGGCCAAGGCCTGGCACGAGGCGCAACAGCTGCGCGCATAATCATCAATGCGAGCTGGTGTTTTGAACGAATGCATACGAGACAATACTTATGGAAGCTCTGATTTATTCATCAAATAGTTCATAATACGGTTTATCGTCACAAGCTACCTGGAGCCCTGAAGAATGCGTCAACAGACCCTCGCTGAAGAATGCTTTGAACGTTACCGCAAACCGACGCGTCGGGAACAGTGATCGTTGAATGGCAGACAGCTGTCAAACAGGACATTGCGATGAACAAAGACAGGCTTTTCCCGACAACAATTATGCCGGATAAAGACTGGTGGCATGCCTTATGGCCCAACCCGTCTCAGGTTTTGCAGGATGTGGGTATCGCTGCGGGCATGAGTGTAGTTGATCTGTGTTGTGGAGATGGATATTTCACACAGCCTATGTGTGAACTAACAAACCCGGGGGATGTATATGGCCTGGATCTGGATGCTGATCTTCTTGGTCAGGCAGAAACTGTATGCGACCCGTATAGGAATTTTCATTCAATTCTCGGCGATGCACTCGATTTACCGCAGTTGATAGATGGTTTGGTTGATTTTGTGTTTATGGCCAACACATTTCACGGCGTACCTGATCAGCTTTATCTTTCAAAGGCGATCAGTCATACGTTGAATGATGCGGGTCGTTTTGCGGCTATCAACTGGTACAGGAGGCCGCGCGAGGAAACGATGGTACTAGATCAGCCCAGAGGCCCGGATACAGAATTGCGCATGCAGCCTGAAGAAGTGCAACAAGTTGTAGAACCTGCTGGATTTTTACTTGAGAAAGTTGTTGATGTGGGTCCTTATCATTACGGTGCCGTATTTATTAAATTCGGAAATAGTCAGGTTTAGCCTGTGAGTTCTTGTAGCGAAACGAATGTACAGGCAGAACTGGTCGCCTTGTATACAAAACTGGCGGATAAACCGGATTCCGGTTTTGGCTGGAGCAAAGGCAAAGCGAATGCGCGTCAGTTAGGTTATTCTGCCGCATGGCTGGATCAGCTACCCGATGTGGTGTGGGAATCATCATCAGCAGTTGGTAATCCGTTCAAGCTCGGTGAAATAGACTCAGGACAGACTGTGCTTGATATTGGCTGTGGAGCAGGGGCGGATGCCTGTGTAGCCGCTTTACTCGTGGGTAACAAAGGCAAGGTTATCGGTGTTGATTGCACTCCAGCAATGATTGACAAGGCACGAAAAAACGCCCGACATGTTGCACTGGATAACATTGACTTCCATGAGGCAGATATTGCCAGTCTGCCCATTGCAGATAATACTGTTGACGTTGTTATCTCCAACGGTGCAATTAATCTTTCTGAAAATAAAGATAAGGTATTTCAGGAGCTGTATCGCGTCCTGAAACCCGGAGGTAGTCTGCAAATAGCTGACATGGTTCGTGAATCAGAAGACAGCTGCAGCTCTGTATCTGAAGCAGGATCGTGGGCCGACTGTGTTCAGGGGACATTACTGCCCGACAAGTTACTGGAAATTATTACCGACGCAGGTTTTATCGATGCAGAACTTGTAGAACTGACGGGTTACAGAACATCCGCAAGTACAATTGGTGCTCTCGTTCGGGCATTACGTCCCTAAATCCGAACATCCGGAGCTGGCCGGAAATGGACGTAAAGCAGGGAATATTTTCAAGCGAGGGCGGCAGAATTCAGCAAGATTTCGCAGCGATCAGGGCGAAAAGCGAGGCGAATGGCTGAAATATTGCATCAGCAGGCAAGAAAACAGGAGCGTAAATTCGGAGACTTCAAATCGGCAAAGCAGGCCCAATTATTCTTGTCCGTTCATGGAGCAATCGACAGTCATTTTAATTTGCAGCACCACCTGCTACCGGCAAGAAACTATCGGATGTTTTGTGATCAAGCCATTAACGAATGGCTCTTGGTTATGTTCATCCTGAACCCGGCATGAATAATCGGATCGAGGCGCTATACTTGTGACATGGACAAGTTAAGTTGACAGTACAATTTGAAAGCCGCTAGAAATGCCATGTGCTATTGACCAAGCTCGGCTCGAGACCGCTGCCGCAGCGATAAGAAACGCACGCCGCTGGCATCCGGAATCCTGGCAATCCATTGAGGATTTGCTATTCGGAGAGAACGAACGCGCCCTGTATCGCATCAATCCAGTTCGTTTCGCGTCCGAACGGAAACTGGATCCCGACGAGATAGTCGATCTGTTTTTGCACTGCACCCAACAAGGATTGTTTAATCTAAGTTGGCATATGCTATGTCCAGGGTGCGGAGACATTGTCACCAGCTTTAAGTCTCTAGAAACAATCCATGTCCATTACCACTGCGATTTGTGCCAACATGACTTTGATGCCACCTTGGACGACTATATAGAAGTATCGTTTACTGTTTGTCCCGATGTGCGCCAAATTCCGTTCCATCAACCGGAAACGCTTTCCGCCGAAGACTACTATTTTGAGTGCGAGTTCAGCCGGGATGCGATCGTTCCGTCCGGGCAGCCATACGTCGATATCATCCGGCAGCAACTGGTTGCCCTTGACTACATTGAGGCTGGCGCAACCAGAACTTTTTTGATCGAAGTTGGCGGCGGTGATCTGGTGGGATGTGACCGGCTAAACAATGTCTCATTGGCGATATCTGTATCCGGGGACCCGTCGACAAAAAAGCAGATCATCAATTTGGAGTTGGATAAATCGGGTTTTGCGCCGGTGCCTGACTGTCTTAAGGCAGGAAAGATGGAATTTCGGATCAACAATAATACAAACAGCCGCGGTTCCTTCTTTCTTTTACACATTCCGTCGGGCTCGGAGTCCCCATCCATTCTTTATATGCCATTCTTGAGCGGAAAAAGATTGCTGAACACTCAGACATTTAGGGAATTGTTCGGCGCGGAAGTCATGCGCGCAACCGACGGCATCGCAGTCCAAAACATTACCATCCTGTTTACCGATCTCAAAGGCTCCACCAAACTTTACGACCGTGTCGGAGACTTGCAAGCATTTTCACTTGTACAGCAGCATTTCGGTACCCTCTATGAATGTGTGGCTAACCACCACGGTGCGATCGTGAAAACTATTGGCGACGCGGTCATGGCCAGTTTTGACCAGCCTTCGGATGCGGCAGCAGCAGCCCTGGCAATGGTTGCCAGTATCGGTCGATTCAATCGCAGAGTTGGTGAACGAGACCTTGCAGTTAAAATCGGGTTTTCCAGTGGTCCGGCCATTGCCGTCACACAAAACGACCGTATCGACTATTTTGGCCGGACCATCAATATTGCGGCACGAATCCAATCCGTTGCGCACGGCGGAGAGGTATGCCTTCCCGAGTCAATCGCAGCGCAAACAGATGTTGCTAACGAATTAGCCGGATTCCCTTCATCGGTGGCCAAGGAATTGATCCGCGGATTGGATGAGACTATTGAAATCCGCCATGTTTCTGCTGCTCACTCCAGCAAAAACGGTTCGGTATCAACCGCAGCGCCGGCCGGAAGCACGCTGCCACAGAGAAAGATGGCCGACCCGCAG
>JBDLJX010000057.1:0-16487 GCA_039714155.1 Pseudomonadota bacterium
TAACCGAGACTGGAGGTACCTGCAATGGCTAAAGGTGGTGGTGGTGGCAATCAGATTGCGATGCTCATCAATCTGGACAAGTGTCTTGGCTGTCATACGTGTACGGTTGCCTGCAAGAACCTGTGGACCAACAAGGGTGGCCGCGAGTATATGTACTGGAACAACGTGGAATCGAAGCCCGGCGAGGGGTACCCGAGGAACTGGGAAAGCATGGGCGGCGGTTTCCAGGGCGGTCAGCCTGACGCGGGTATCTTCCCGACGAACAGTGATTACGGCCTGGGTGACCAGGGCCAGATCGTCGATTTCGACTATCCGACACGCCTGGGTCATGATCCGGACAACGTTACCCCCGATCCCGGCATCGTTGATGCCGACCCGCAACCTAGCTGGCTGTCCAACTGGGACGAGGAACAGGGCGACGGCCAGTTCCCGAACAGCTACTATTTCTATCTGCCGCGGATGTGCAACCATTGCGACCGCCCCGCGTGTCTGGAGTCCTGTCCGCGCAAGGCCATCTATAAGCGCGAGGAGGACGGCATCGTGCTGGTGGACCAGGACCGCTGCCGCGGTTATCGCCAGTGCGTACGCACCTGTCCCTACAAGAAGGTCTTTTTCAACAGCGAGACACTGAAGTCGGAGAAGTGCATCTTCTGCTACCCGCGCATCGAAGCTGGCGAGGCCACCGCCTGTGCGGTGCAGTGCCCCGGCCGTGTTCGCCACGTGGGTTTTGTAAGCGATCCCGCCTCGGACGTCTACTATCTGGCGAAGGACATGGGGGTCGCCCTGCCGCTGCACCCGGAGTACGAGACCGGGCCCAACGTCTACTATATACCGCCCTTCTCGGGACCTTCACAGGTCAATCCGGACGGCAGCCTGAAAAACGTGGACCGCATCCCGGCGGACTACCTGCGCTTCCTGTTCGGCAGTGAAGTCGATGCGGCCATCGCCACCCTGCGTAGCGCGCGGGACAACGGCGACCCGGACGGCATCCTTGCTATCCTGAATTCCAATAATCGTTACGACATACCGGTGGGAGGCTAGTCATGAAAACGTCTATGATGAAACACAACTGGTTGCGCCTCCTTTGTGTCCTCGTGTGTCTCTCGTTCACCGCGGGGATGAGCACCGGCGCCTTTGCGGCCCCACCGGATCGAGACGGCGATGGTTACGATAAGCGATCCGACTGCGACGATAATAATGCCGCCGTCAACCCGGGTGCGTCGGAAGGCCCGTTTGGTGACGCGACCTGTTCCGATACCTGGGACAACGACTGCAACGGATTGACCGATGGAGATGATCCGCAATGTCAGGGCGGCAGCACATGCACCGACAACGACTTGGACGGTTACGGCAATCCCGGAGATGCATCCTGTCCGAACGGCGGAGCCACGGACTGCGACGACAATAATGCCGCCGTCAACCCGGGCGCTACGGAAGGCCCGCTTGGTGACGCGACCTGTTCCGATACCTGGGACAACGACTGCAACGGATTGACCGACGTTGACGACCTGAGTTGCCAGCCTGGCGACGAGGTCTGCAACGACGGCTTCGACAACGACGGTGATGGCGATATTGACTGCGCTGATTCGGACTGTGCCGGCGAATCCGCCTGCACTGCCGGCAACAAGCTGACGGCCAACTACGTTACTGGCTCCGTGCTGGGAATCGGGCCGGACAGCGGCCTGTGGAACGCCACCACAGCGACCACCTACAGCATGTCCTGGCGCGACGATATCAATGATAGCTGTCCGCCGGACAACAACTGCAGTGGTAACTCACCGACCTTGACCGTCAAGGCCATCCACAATGGCAACGATATCGCCTTCCTGATGTCCTGGAACGATGTCACCCAGAGCAGCGAGGTCTACCAGCCGTCAGAATTCGGCGACCGGGCCGTGATCATGCTTAACGCCAATCGCATCTGCCAGATGGGCAGTCCGAACAATCCGACCAATATGTGGTTCTGGAATGCGGCGGACAAGACCCAGGGTGCGGGAGGCAGCGTGCAGAACCTGCTCGGGGGCGGGATTGGCACCATCACCCATACCGACGGTGATGACAACATCCAGGTCGTCAGCAGCCACTCGGGAGGTCTGTGGCAGGTGGTGATGAGCCGGCCGCTGGCCGCGATTGATGCGGCCGATCAGTTCGAGTTCACCACCGGTGTAACCACCGAAGTGTCCTTCGCCGTGTATGACGGTGCGTTCAAGCAGCGCAACGGGGCCAAGTGGATTACCGGCCGTGAATCGATGGATATTGCCCCCTGATCAACCGGCAATGACTACTGGAGCAAAGGAGAAAAACATGTCGGGACAACCTGCACTGGAGATGACGAAGCTCACGGACGAGGATCTGGTCGACGTAAACCGCAGCCGGCTGTACAGGCTGCTTGCCCTGGGGTTCGGGTTTCCGTGCAAGGAATTGCATGAAGCACAGGCCGAACTCCGGGAAATCGCGGCAGCACTGTACCCCGATCTGGAGCTAACCCAGGAAAATGTGAACCTGCTGGCCCCGGAAATCGAGTCGTTGTACATCAATGTGATTGACGGGCATAACCAGAAAAAGGCCTGCAGGCCATATGAAACCGCCTGGCGAGAGGGCGACCGGTCCATGCAGCAGTGGGAAGTGAAAAAGCTCTACCAGATATTCGGTCTGGAGCTGAACAAGGATACCAACGAGCTGCCGGACCATCTCGTGAACGAGCTGGAGTTCATGCATTTCCTCAGTCACCAGGCAGTGGAGGCCGGCAGGGGGATGCTTGGCGGCGGTGACGCCCGCAAGCAGTATGTGCATGCGCAGAAGGATTTCCTGGAACGGCACCTCAGTCTGTGGGTTCCAAAATTCTGCAAGGCGCTGCAGGAAAAGGTTGACGAACCGTTCTACGTAAATCTCGCAGCCCTTACGGCACAGTTTGTCATGGATGATCTCGAGTGGGTGCAGGAGCAGTACGAGGCTGAGAACGGCTAGCTGCGTGTTTGTTGGTAACCGTCATGCCTAACCTTGTTGATACGTTCGGGCGCTGCATCGATTACCTGCGGATTTCAGTTACCGACCGTTGTAACTATCGCTGTTTTTATTGCCGGCCGGCCGGTGCGATGGCGGAAGGAAGCCATCATGAATTTCTCAGGCATGAGGAAATAGTCCGCCTGGTCCGGTTGTTTTCCGAACTGGGCGTGAGCAAGGTGCGGCTCACCGGTGGTGAACCGCTGCTGCGCCGCAATCTTGCGGAGCTGGCGACCATGATCACCGGCCTGCCGGGGATTGCCGATCTTTCCCTGTCCACCAACGGTCATTTGCTCGAACGTTTCGCGGCACCGCTGCAAGAGGCGGGGATTAATCGCGTCAATATCTCCCTGGATTCCCTGGATCAGGATAATTTCTCGGCCATTACCCGTGGTGGCGATCTCAGACACGTTCTCCTGGGGATCGAGGCCGCGCAAGCGGCCGCTATGACGCCGATCAAGATCAACATGGTGGTCATGAAGGGAGTCAATGAACACGAGATCGACAGCATGCTGGACTTCGCGCTGGAGCGGGGCCTGGAGCTGCGTTTTATCGAAACCATGCCGGTGGGAACGGCCGGTGCAGGTAACATGGTCCACTACTATCCGGCTGCCCGGATTCTCGAGCGTATTCGTGTGCATTACGGTTCCCGACTTGTTCCCGTGCAGGGGCAACGCGGGCCGGGACCCGCACGTTACTACCAGGCCGGTGACAGTGCCGTGAAGGTCGGGGTGATATCCGCGGTATCCAGGCATTTCTGCGAGAGCTGTAATCGCGTGCGCCTGACAGCCCGCGGCGATCTGGTGCTTTGTCTGGGTCACGAGGACCGTGTTTCATTACGCAGTGCGCTGCGTGACGGGCGTTCCGATGACGGGATCAAGCAGGACATCCTGGCAGCCATCGCGAGAAAACCGGAACATCATGATTTCAGCAGTGGTGCTGACCAGCCGGTAACCGGGCAGATGGTCACCCTGGGTGGATGAAGCCAGCTTCTGATGTAGCTATTGAATGATAATATTCATAGAAACTCTTTTGGCAGGCTGAAGATGAATATCAGTCACCATAATACAAACAGTGAGTTCCTTCTCCCTTCGGGAGAAGGGCAGGATGAGGGGATATAAAATCAGATAATTCCTTTTAGTATCCCCTCTCCCCAGCCCTCTCCCGGAGGGAGAGGGAGTTTATGGGGGAAGAGGAATGTGTTTAGTATTTATGCAAAGCTCAATAGTAAGATGGATCGCATATATTCCCCCGATGTGTACGTTGCAGACACCTTGACGGGTAAGGGACGTGGTGTGTTCGCAGGGCGTGATTACCGGGCAGGGGAGGTGGTCGAGGTCTCACCCGCGATTGTGCTTGAAAAAGAGGCTGTAGCACTTCTCAGGGATACATTGTTGCGGACCTATGACTTTGACTGGCAGGTACTCGCGAACACGAACACCCCGGCCACCGCAATCGCAGCAGGCTATGGCGGCATGTACAATCATTCCGATCCCGCCAACATGCGTTATCATGCCGACCCGCTTGCTGTTACCCTGATATTTACGGCTGTTCGGGATATCAGGCGGGATGAACAGTTGACTATAAACTATAATGCGCGAGGCGGTGGTCACGTATGGCACGATGACAACTGGTTCGAGCGTGAAGATATAAAGCTGACAGGAGACTGATTGGAATGTCAGAGCATTGTGGAGCAGGCAGGGTTCAGCAACTGACAGCAGCGCTGCTCGGTTTCCTGTTCGTTTGTGTATTTTCTCCGGCAGCCGCTGATGACTCGGTCGAGGCAGCCAGGGCGGCGGCTCACGCCGCCGAGGCAGCCAGAGAGGGAACCGGGATTCCTGCACTCCCGGAGAAACAGATAGCTGCCTACCTGGATGGCCGGGCGATGTGGATGGCCAGTGTGGCAGAGTTGAACCATTATCCCGGTCCGCGGCAGGTACTGGAACTTGCAGCGAAGCTTGAACTCTCCGCGGAACAGCAACAGGCCACCGTTAATCTTTATGATGAAATACGCCCGGAGGCGGTCCGTCTTGGCAAGCAACTGGTAGAACAGGAGCAGCGACTTAACCGGATCTTTGCCTGGGGTCAGGCCAAAGAAGAAAACATTGAGCCTATTGTGACTGAAATAGGAATGCTTCAGGCGAAACTCAGGTTAACGCATCTGCTGGCCCACATTCGTGCAAGAGAGCTGCTCACGGAGGACCAGGTCAAGCGCTATGATGAACTTCAGGGCTATGGCGAACCAACCGGGGAGAGCAGCAACAGGATGGGCTGCAATGCCATGCATCATCACGGGCGCTGATGCCTGGTTTGATGAAAACGAGGAACACAAACAGGTGGTACGTTTCATGAGCATGACCGGCGGGTAAAACACGATGTGGCTACTCGATCCATCGATCTCACTGTGGTTACTGCTGCTTGTCGCCGTCATGGCGATTCTCTATTCCTCGGTGGGCCATGGTGGCGCCTCCGGCTATCTCGCGGCCATGGCATTGTTCGGGTTGGAGCCGGCCATGATGAAGCCGGCCGCCCTGACCATGAATATCTTCGTGACCGTGCTGGTTCTGTGGCGGTTCTCACGGACCGTTCCGATCAACTGGCGCCTGTTGTTGCCGTTTGCTGTCGCCTCGGTTCCCATGGCATTCATCGGTGGCGCCTATACTATCAATTCCAGCATCTACCGCATCATGGTCGGACTCGCACTGCTGCTGGCGATGTGGCGCTTGTTATGGGAAGGTGATGACAGTAATCGTATTCAGGCACCGGCGCTGTGGGTTGCACTGCCGGTGGGTGCCGTACTCGGGCTGGTGTCGGGCCTGACCGGTGTTGGTGGTGGCATCTTTCTCAGTCCACTGTTGCTGCTGTTTCACTGGACCAGCATGCGCGGCAGCGTCCCGATTGCTGCGGCTTTCATCCTGTTGAATTCCATTGCAGGGCTGGGCGGCTATGCCAGCACGGCAACACACTGGCCGGCCGGGATTCCGGTGCTGGTGGTCACGGCTGTGTTAGGTGCACTGATCGGGTCGGAACTCGGCGCGCGCCGCCTGGCGCCGGCTCATCTGCGCAGGGCGCTGGCTGGTGTGCTGGTGGTTGCCGGTGTCAAGATGATCTCCACCGCATAATCAGCGGCTTTGTTGGGTTACGCTGCGCTAACCCAACCTACGAAACACTTCGTCATTCCGGCGCAGGCCGGACAAAAGCGCGTAGCGCGTTGAACGTCCAAGGGACGGCCCGCAGGGTGAGCGAAGCGAATAATCCAGGAAAATGGCCACAATCGGCAGTTCTGGATCCCGGCCTGCGCCGGGATGACGGCGTTTTTAGACCTTAAGTAAGTGCCATTCGACTCCTCCCCGTTTTGCAAGCATTCCGTTTTTTGACAATCAGGCACGACTGTTCACGTGTATCCGGGTAATTACGGCTACAACGCCCGGACAGGCGGGTACGATGATATGATGGAAACGGGCATTATCGATCCTGCCTGAGTGGTCCGTGTGGCGTTACAGAACGCCGCTTTACCTGTGAGGACGTCGATTGATTTTCAGATGAACACGATCCGCGAGAGGTGAAAGCTTAATCAAAAACATGGCCCGGCAACCCTCAATTGTTCATGTGATCGTCATCAGTATCCTGTTTGTTGCACTGGTGACCGCATTGCTGCTGTATTTTGATGTCCATGAGGATGTGCTGCGCTTTTTCGACTGGCTGGATGCACAGGGCATCCGGGGGCCGCTGCTGTTCATTGTGTTCATGGTGCTGGTGGTCGTGCTGCTGCTTCCGGGCGTGATGTTTACCACCGGTGCCGGTTTCGTGTTCGGGGTGGTTGAGGGCACGATCTGTGTGGTGGTCGGTACGACACTGGGCGCAGCACTCGCCTTCCTGATCGCGCGCCATCTGTTCGGTGACCGGGCCTCGCAGTTTGTCATGCGCCACGCCAGACTCAGACTGGTCAGTGAGGAGTTCACCCCCCAGGGCTGGAAGATCGTACTGCTAACGCGTCTGGTGCCGTTCTTTCCCTTCAAGCTTTCCAATTACTTTTTCGGGCTGACGCAGTTTTCGTTGCGCGGATTCATGGGTGGCACCATCGTTGGCATCATTCCGCTCTCATTACACAATGTCTGGCTCGGTTCGATTGCCGCCGATATCAGCCTCGAAGGTGCGCGCAACGCAGAGCGAAGTCCCGTTGAATGGGGCCTGTATGGCGCCGGATTTCTCGTGACCATCGGGTTGGTTATCTATCTCAATCGTCTGGCGCGCCGGGCCCTGGCCAGGTATACGGAAGAGAACGCAGCAGGGGATATGTGATGCCCTGGCTGAAATGGTTGCCCTGGCGGTTTTTCATTCGACGCATGGCCCGTGCGCACGGTTTCCTCGACCCGATCGCGTTGCTGGCACGCCTGCATCGTTTCGCCCAGCCATCCGAGGTGGGTGAGCCGGTTGAACTGCTGCGTGCCGGCGTGGTGTTCCATGCACGCGGACTTATCAACAGTCGTGTCATTCAGCACAACCTGGATTGGGTCTGGCCGTACTGGATCGAGCGCCAGTTCGATCCTGAAGATGATGCCTTTGTCCCCCGGGCCTTTTCCATCACCCACGTCAATCTCAGTCATCGCAACTGGACGGCTATCGGCTGGCCGGATAGTCCGGAGTTACCGATCATCGACCCCCGGGGAATGCTGACGCCCTGGTTCGACGGCTGGTCCCTGGACAGCTGGCTGGTGACGGATGATGGCCAGCGCCTGCTGCCGTCACGGGCACAGTCCTGCAGTCAACGCCTGGATATGCACAACGGTCTGGCAGTGATTACGGAAACGCAACAAGGCGGCATGACCTTGCGAAATCAGGCCACGGTTCAGCTCGAATCCGGCATCCCGGTCTGCCACCTCAAACTTGACGCCCGCAGTGACAGTGGTGGCTGGCTGGTACTGGCGTTGCGCCCCTGTAATCCCGAGGGGGTCAGTTTTATTCACAAGGTAATCCTGTCGCCGGAACGCAGGACCTGGACCATCGATGGGCAACACGCCCTGACATTCAGCGAGCCGGCAGAGCGGCATCATGTCTCGGATTATCACGCCGGCGATGTGGCGATTCATCTGCACGATCTTGAGGACCAGACCGAGGGTGTCTGTGAGGTAGGCATGGTAACGGCAGCGGCACTGTTTCGCCTGGAACCCGGTCAGCACCGGGAAACAGGGGCGGAGGTTTTGCTGCCGGATGCCCACGCTGCACAGCGGCTTGCCGGTACTGCGTGGGATGATGTCTTGCAGGGGAGTTGCCAGTTGCAGCTGCCGGATGAGCAGGTACAGTTCCTGTATGAATCGGCCTTGCGGACCCTGATCCTGCACTCACCTGAAGATGTCTGGCCCGGGCCCTATACCTACAAGCGCTTCTGGTTCCGCGATGCGGCATTTATCATCCAGGCCCTGTTATGTGCCGGCCTGCACGGGCGTGCGGAGCGGGCACTGGACCGCTTTCCGGAACGGCAGACGCGGCGGGGGTACTTTCATTCCCAGGAAGGCGAATGGGATTCCAACGGTCAGGCACTGTGGATCATGCAACGCTTTTGCGCCTTGACCGGCCAGCCGCCAAAGTCTGCCTGGCAGCAGGCGATCCTGAACGGTGCCCGCTGGATTACCGGGAAGCGTCTGGACGGGGACGGGGACGCCCCCCATGCGGGGCTGCTGCCCGCGGGATTCAGTGCCGAGCACCTGGGACCCAATGACTATTATTACTGGGATGACTTCTGGGGCATCGCCGGCCTGCATTCGGCAGCTGCCCTTGGCGGGCTGATGAGTGATGCGGCGGCGCAGGCAGAATTTCACCAGGCGGCAGAAGACTTTCAAAAGGCCGTGGATCGCAGCCTCGCCCGGGATGCCGCCGTCATACCGGCCTCGCCTTACCGCCGTCTGGATGCAGGGGCCATCGGTTCCCTCGCCGTGGGCTATCCCCTGCAACTGTGCCCGCCGGATGATCCACGGCTGCTCGGGACGATCGAATTTCTTATGAAGAACTGCCGTGTCAATGGCGGTTTTTTCCAGGACATGATTCATGCCGGCATCAATCCCTACCTGACGCTGCATATGGCCCAGGTACTGCTGCGGGCCGGCGATCCCCGCTATCTGGAATTGATGGATACGGTTGCGGCACTGGCCACGCCCACGGGCCAGTGGCCGGAAGCCATTCATCCCCGCACCGGCGGTGGCTGTATGGGCGATGGCCAGCATGTTTGGGCCGCAGCCGAATGGGTCCTGATGGTCCGCAATTGCTTCGTACGCGAGGAGGGCGACCGGCTGATTCTCGGTGCCGGGGTGGCGCCGCGCTGGATGACTGCCGGTTCACCGCTGACATTCGGCCCGGCACCGACGGCCTTCGGGCCACTGACACTGACCATCAAACCGGAATCACAGCAGCGTGCGCACGTCACCTGGCAGGGCCATTGGCACGCCACCGCACCGGCCATCGAGGTGTGTATACCCGGCTTCAATCCGGTGATTTCCAAAACCGGCGAGTCATCGGTTTATATCGAAAGGGGACAGCATTCAAGTCTGTCCCCCAACAACGAATGAACATCGTCATGTCGACCAATACCTTCTCTCCGCATGTCGGAGGCGTGGCGCGCTCGGTGGAAGCCTTTACCGCCGAATATCGCCGCCGCGGTCATCGGGTGCTGGTGGTTGCGCCGGAATTCCCCGGTATGCCGCAAGATGAAATCGATGTGGTGCGTATCCCGGCGATTCAGAACTTTAACGGCAGCGACTTTTCGGTCGTCCTGCCGCTTTCCGGTCTGTTGACCGAGGTGCTGGATGAGTTCGGCCCGGACATTATCCATGCCCATCACCCCTACCTCCTGGGCGTCACGGCATTGCGCGTAGCCCGCTATCGCAGCCTGCCGCTGGTGTTTACCCACCATACACTGTACGAGGAATATACCCATTATGTACCGGGCGATGCGCCGACGCTCAGGCGTTTCATCATCGAGGCCGCGATCCGCTACGCCAACCTCTCCGACCAGGTGTTCGCACCCAGCGAGAGCATTATGACACTGCTGCGCGATCGGGGTGTAGAAACGCCCATTACCGTGGTGCCCACTGGCGTGCAGGCTGAATACTTCGCACATGGCAATGGCGGGCGATTCCGGGTGGCGATGGGTATCCCCGAAGATGCCTTCGTGGTCGGGCACCTGGGCCGCCTGGCGCCGGAAAAGAACCTGGAATTTCTGGCCGAGGCTGTCGCGGTTTTTCTGAAGGCAACAAGCCGGGCACATTTTCTGCTGATCGGCACTGGCCCATCCGAGAGGACAATCCGGGAGATCTTTAGCAGGGAAGGGCTCGATGCGCGGTTACACATTGCCGGTATCCTCGAACATGAGCAATTGGCCGACGCCCTGGACGCGATGAACCTGTTTGCCTTCGCTTCGAAGAGCGAGACACAGGGCATGGTGCTGACCGAGGCCATGGCGGCGGGTTTGCCGGTTGTCGCCCTGGATGCACGCGGTGTGAGAGAAGTGGTCAGTGATTACAGGAACGGCCGCCTGTTGCACGGGGAGTCGATCAAGGACATGGTATCGGCATTGAAGTGGGTGGCAGGGCTGCCGGCAAAACAGTATCGGGAACTCGAGCAGTCAGCGCTGGATACGGCTGAAGCCTTTTCCATGTCGCACTCGGCCGACAAGGCACTGGCCTGTTATACGCATCTTCGTAACAGGATATCGGCGGACAGGTCTGAACAGGAAGAACACTGGCATCACTTGCTGGATCTCATCAAAGTGGAGTGGGAAATATTAAAAGGTATCGGCAGCGCGACCGATGCCGCACTGGGCACGGATGAAGAAAACGGCTGAACAGGGACCCCTCCTGTAATGATTGGCCGTATTGAAGCCTTCCTGCGGCGACTGCGCCGCGCCATGAGTCGCAGCGAATGGCTGGCAACCCTGCTGCGCCTGCCGAGGTCGACGGCACCGCCAAGCTCGCCGGGACTGGTCATGGTGCAGATTGACGGTCTGTCCCATACCCAGTTGAATCGCGCTCTGGAACAGGGCGAAATGCCGTTTCTTCGCAGACTCATCAAGCGCGAACACTACCGCTTGCACCGTATGTATGCCGGCGTGCCGGCGGCAACCGCTTCTTTTCAGGGCGAGCTGTTTTACGGTGTGAAGGCAGTGGTTCCGGGCTTCAACTTTCTTGACAGTGCCTCCGGAAACCTGGTGCGTATGTTTGAGCCTGCTGCAGCGGCCAGTGTGGAACGGGAACTGGAAAAGAAGGGGGAGGAGCCGCTCCTGAGGGAAGGGAGTTCCTATGCGAATAATTATACGGGCGGTGCCGCCGAACCCCACTTTTGCCCGGCATCAATGGGATGGGGACCGTCGATGCGCCGGGCCAATCCTCTGCTCGTGGGATTTCTGGTCCTGAGCAATGCCTGGAGTTTTGTGCGTCTCTCTGCACTGTTGCTGGTCGAATTTATACTGGCCATCGTGGACTTTGTACACGGCCTGTTCGGTGGATATGATCTCATCAAGGAACTGAAATTCGTACCGACCCGGGTGGCAATCTCCATCCTGTTGCGCGAGCTTGTTACCATCGGTACAAAGATCGATGCCGCCAGGGGATTGCCCGTCATTCATCTGAATTTCCTCGGTTACGACGAGCAGGCCCATCGCCGCGGCCCGTCCTCGCTGTTTGCCCACTGGACGCTCAAGGGTATCGATGATGCCATCGCCCGTATCTGGCGGGCCGCGCAGCGCTCGGCCCACCGTCACTATGATGTCTGGGTCTATTCCGACCACGGCCAGGAAGAGGTAAAGACCTATCACGCATTGTATGGCCGCAGTATCGAGGATGCGGTGTCAGGGGTGTTCGCCGGTCTTGGTATCAACGCCGGTCTGGCGACGGAGCAGAGGCCGCGCGGTATTCAAACACAGCGCGTACGGCAGCTTGGTGGAAAGCGTATACAGCGCCTGTTCCCGGTCATTGGGCCGGGGCGGGGTGAACAGGACAGGGGACAGGTGACCGTGGCAGGACTGGGACCGGTCGGTTTTGTCTACTACGACCGGGAACCGGGTGCACACACACGTGATGCCATTGCCCGTTCCCTGGCGACCACTGCACAGGTACCGCTGGTATTGACTGCGGATGGACCGGAACGTGCAACGGCGTGGACCGATACCGGCGCATACACACTGCCACGCCAGAATGCCGAGGTCCTGGGTCATGATCATCCCTTCCTGGAGGAGACCACCCGGGATCTGATTGCGCTGTGTCACCACCCGGATGCCGGGGATTTCATCCTCTGTGGCTGGCGGGCTGGTGCGACACCCTGCAGTTTTGCAACCGAGAATGGTGCGCACGGCGGTGCCGGTCCCGCGGAAACCAGTGCGTTTGTACTGTTGCCGGGTGACGTACCCTTGCCGGTAGCCGGGAACACTGCCCTGCGTGCAGCCAACCTGCGTCATGCTGCGCTGCACTTTCTGGGGCGCGGTGAACGCAAGGCTCCCGGCTGGCAACAGCGTGCCGTTACAACGGGCACCTTGCGTGTCATGACCTATAATGTACACAGTTGTATCGGTATGGACGGCAAGCTGGCGCCGGAGCGCATTGCACGGGTCATTGCCCGCTACGCCCCGGATGTCGTTGCCCTGCAGGAGCTGGACGTGGGCCGTGTGCGTACCGAAGGGATGGACCAGGCACACCTCATCGCACGTTACCTGGAGATGGACTTTCACTTCCATCCGGCCATGCATGTTGAGGAAGAACGTTATGGTGACGCGATCCTGACCCATCTGCCCATGCGCGTGATCAAGGCCGGTACGCTACCGGGCCTGCCCGAAAAGCCCCGGCTTGAACCGCGTGGCGCCCTGTGGGTGGCCGTCGAGCTGGATGGCATCGAACATCATGTGATGAATACCCACCTGGGCCTGCTGCCGCGCGAGCGCCGGGTACAGGCAGAGGCGCTGCTCGGGTCCGACTGGCTGGGGCATCCGGATTGTCGCGGGCCGGTAGTGCTTTGCGGCGACTTCAACGCGTTGCCATCCTCACCGGTTTGCCGCCGGTTGCGCACGCGTCTCCATGATGCCCAGATCGAACTGGAGAGCCACACGCCCCGGCGCACGTTCTCCGGGCGTTTTTCCATGGCCCGTATCGATCATGTCTTCGTTGATCCGGCTATCGAGGTGCTGGATATCGAGGTCCCGGACACGGAACTCGCACGTGTGGCCTCCGATCACCTGCCGTTGATTGCCGAGTTGCGCTACTCTGCCGGTACGCAATGAGCCGGGAACAAGGTATGCAGGACAGGGTGCATGACAGAAGAGACGAGCGGAGCTCCATGGCGCAATCCGAAGCGTTGCTGGATGTGGTGCGCCGACTGGTGGTGGAGATGCACCCGCAATGGAAACGCACCATCCAGGTGACACTCGACAGTGCGCTTGACCGCGACCTGGGTATTGACAGCCTGTCGCGTGTGGAGTTGTTAATGCGCCTCGAGCGGACCTTCAGGATCAGTTTTCCGGAACAGACGCTGGCAAGTGCTGAAACACCCCGCGATCTGCTTCGGGTCGTGCTCTCCGCCCATGCCGCAGGCCAGCCAGCCACCCTGGCACAGGCAAGAGTGACCGCTCCCGGAGAAGCGGAGGGCGCACCCCAGGAGGCGGAAACACTCCTGGAGGTGCTCGAATGGCACGTGCTTGCGCATCCGCAGCGTCCGCATGTGTACCTGTATGGCGAAGGGGATGAGCCTGAAGAGATCACCTATGCAGCGCTGCTGGACGGTGCGCAGGTGATTGCTGCGGGCCTCCGGGAACGTGCCCTGCAGCCTGGTCAGAAAGTGGCCATCATGCTCCCCACCGGCCATGACTATCTGTACAGCTTTTTCGGTATTCTGCTGGCTGGCGGAGTCCCCGTGCCCATCTACCCGCCGGCACGCCCGACCCAGATCGAGGATCACCTGCGCCGCCATGCGCGCATTCTTGCCAACGCAGGGGCGGTCCTGCTGATCACCGTGCCGGAAGCCCTGCCGGTGGCGCGCCTGCTCAAGGCGCAGGTTGAAATACTGCTTGGTGTGGTTACTCCCCTGGAACTGGCGACCGGCAAGACGTTCAGCGGCCCCCCCGTCCGGGCACAGGATGTCGCCTTCCTCCAGTACACTTCCGGCAGCACCGGCCAGCCCAAGGGGGTGATTCTGACGCACGCCAACCTGTTGGCCAACATACGCGCCATGGGTGAGGCTGTACACGCGGATTCCACGGATGTTTTTGTCAGTTGGTTGCCCCTGTACCATGACATGGGACTGATCGGTGCCTGGCTGGGCAGTCTGTACTTCGCGTGCCCCCTGGTGTTGATGTCACCACTGGCATTTCTGACCAGTCCACGACGCTGGTTGTGGACGATCCACAAACATCGCGGCACCCTGTCCGCCGCGCCCAACTTCGCCTTCGAACTGTGCCTTGGCAAACTGGAAGACAGTGACATCAAGGGCCTGGACCTGGGTTCCCTGCGCCTGATCTTCAATGGCGCCGAGCCGGTGAGTCCCCGGACGGTGCGGCATTTCAGCAACCGCTTTGCCCGCTACGGATTCCGGCAGGAGGCCATGGCGCCGGTCTATGGGCTGGCCGAGGCCGCAGTGGGACTGGCCTTTCCACCCTTTGGTCGTGGTCCGCTGATCGATCGCATACAGCGGGAGCCGTTTGTATCCTCGGGCAAGGCGATCCCGGCCGAGGCGTCGGATCGCCGTTCCCTGGAGTTTGTGGCCTGCGGCCAGCCGTTACCCGGGTATCAGATTCGCATCGTTGATCCGGCAGGCCGGGAGTTGCCGGAGCGCCAGGAAGGTCGCCTTGAGTTTCAGGGGCCGTCGGCGACCAGTGGTTATTTCCGCAACCCTGATGCCACACGACGCCTGTTCAACGGGAAGTGGCTGGATACCGGTGATCTGGGGTATGTCGCCGGTGGTGACGTCTACCTGAGCAGCCGCTCCGGTGATGTCATCATTCGGGGCGGGCGCAACATCTATCCCTATGAGGTGGAAGAGGCCGTGGGGAATATGTCCGGCATCCGCAAGGGCTGTGTCGCGGTATTCGGCAGTTCAGATCCGCGCTCCGGTACGGAACGGATCATCGTTCTGGCCGAATCCCGCGAGACGGAGACTGCGGCACTGGAGGCATTGCAGGAAAAGATTCGCATGACAGCCACTGACCTGATGGACATGCCGCCCGATGAGGTGATACTGGCACCGCCCCGTACCCTGTTAAAGACCTCCAGTGGCAAGATTCGCCGTGCCGCTATCCGCGAGTTGCACGAACAGGGCCGGATCGGCCAGGGTCCGCAGGCGGTATGGCGGCAAGTCGTACGCCTCACCCTGGCCACAATACGGCCACGCCTGCGCAGTGCATGGCGAAGGTTCATCGATATGGGCTATGCCGCTTATGCGCATGTGATCTTCTGGTTGCTGGCACCGGTTGTGTGGCTGCTGGTCGCATTATTGCCGCGCTTGCACTGGCGTTGGGTGGCAATGCGCACTGCGGCGCGATTGCTGTTTCGTCTTGCCCGCATACCGCTGCATGTTCGGGGGCTGGACCAGTTGCCCGGTGACCGCGCCTGCGTGGTGGTTGCCAACCATTCCAGCTACCTGGACGGGGTGGCCCTGGTAGCAGCATTACCTGTCAGCCTCGGTTTTGTGGCCAAGGCGGAGCTTGAGCAGCAGTTCATCCCGCGCATTTTCCTGCGGCGCATCGGGGCCGGCTTTGTGGAACGCGTCGACAAGCAGCGGGGTGTGGCGGATGCCCGGCGTATCGCACAGCAGGTCCAGGCCAGTCATTCCCTGCTGTTCTTCCCGGAGGGTACCTTTACACGCATGCCGGGCCTGCTGCCATTCCACATGGGGGCCTTTGTGGCCGCCGCCGAGGCCGCAGCACCGGTGGTGCCGGTCACCATCCGGGGAACCCGCTCAATATTACGCGCCGGTTCCCGGTTTCCGCACGCGGGAACAGTGAGTGTTCTCATCAGTGAGCCGGTCATGCCGGAAGGCAAGGACTGGAGCGCAGCGGTGAAACTGCGCGACGCAACCCGAACGGCGATACTGCGTCACCTGGCCGAGCCGGACCTGGCGCTGGAGAGACCAGGGCAATGAGAGATGCTTCAGGGGCTGGCCCATTGATATAACTTTCGAATCCTCGCTGTAGTACAATCCGCTGGTTTTTTTATGCGCACCGGTAATGGTGCATCAGGACGGGTTTTTCGCCCGTCTATAACAAATCTACAGTTGCTTTCTGTGTAGGGAGGAAACATGAATACCCTGGAAATTACCGAAGACATGATATTTCAGTGTTTTGCTGCTGCCCGGTGTTCGCAGGACGTAAACACAACGGCGGAGTCCTTCGTCGACGTTGAGGAATACGAAAACCAGGTGATGTATCCGGAGTTTGCACGCTGGGCAGAAAAGGCGGGTCACCCCGAACTGGCCAGCCTGTTTCGCAAAGTGGCCGGCGAGGAAAAGCTCCA
>JBDLJX010000058.1:0-16199 GCA_039714155.1 Pseudomonadota bacterium
AAAAACCGGACGAACAAAAGACACCTGCCACAGAGATCACCGAGTAAAAATTATTTGTTCTATTTTTCCGTGTTCTTCCGTGGATTCCGTGGCTATTTATTGTTTTTCTCTGCGCCCTCCGCGTCTCTGCGGTGAATATTTTCTTTGCGTCCTTTGCGCCTTGGCGACTTTACGCGAGATAATCCGCCCATGCCTGAACTCCCCGAAGTCGAAACCACCCGCCGTGGCATCGCCCCGCACATCACCGGCCACACCGTCAGCCGTGTCATCGTCCGCAACCCGCGCCTGCGCTGGCCGGTACCGAAACGACTTGCAAAGGCACTGACCGGCCAGGTCATTGACAACGTCGGCCGCCGCGCCAAGTATCTGCTGCTGGAAACCGGCAACGGCACCGCCATCCTGCACCTCGGCATGTCCGGCAGCCTGCGCGTCATCGACAACTCACAACCGGCAGACAAACACGATCACATCGATATCACACTGGATAATGGCAAGGCCTTGCGCTTCACCGACCCGCGCCGTTTCGGCAGCCTGCACTGGACCACCCGGCCACCGGATCAGCACAAACTACTACGCAACCTCGGCCCGGAACCACTCGGCGAGGACTTCAACGGCGAATACCTGTACACACTGTCACGCAAGCGCAAGCTGGCAGTAAAGAACTTCATTATGAACAGCCGTGTCGTCGTCGGCGTCGGCAACATCTACGCCAGCGAAGCGCTGTACATGGCAGGCATCCGCCCGAGCCGGGCCGCCGGTCGCGTCAGCCTGAAAAAATACGACCTGCTCACCGAGGTCGTGAAGGAAGTCCTCAATGATGCGATTGCCGCCGGCGGCACCACACTGCGCGATTTCGTCAACGGTGACGGCAAGCCCGGCTATTTCAGGCAGCACCTCAATGTCTACGGCAAGGCCGGCGAACCCTGCATCAGCTGCCGCGTACCCATCAGGGAAATCCGCATTGGCCGGCGCTCGGCCTTCTACTGCCCGAAATGCCAGAAGTAATCATTCAAGACAAAGCTGTTGCAGGGTGCGCCATGCGCACCCTGCAGACATTGCATTGTCTTAATCCATGATATTGAGAATGAATCGGGGTTCCTTAGCCCGCATTTCTCACGGGGTGGCGAGATGATCGCGCAGGGATTTGGATTCACAAGGCATTTTCTGAAGAAGTGGAATAACTGTGTGTATTTCCGACTGAAGAAAATGCCTTGTGGATTCAAAGAACAAGCGAGGGCTCGTCAATCCCGTGAGATATGCGGGTTAGGGGGCCACCAATAGTTAGTCACTCGACAGCCGGCCACAAACACAGGAGATCCCATCATGATCGAACCCATTACTGTTCCACATAGCGGCAAACAGCAGCCGCAGGAGCGACTTCAGTCGCGATTGGTCGTGTCTCCTTCAGTCATTTAGCGCGAATGAATTCGCTCCTACAACAAGTCAGATAGGGAACAGGCCCCGGTTTCTTCGATATGGATATCCCTGCCGGACTGCTGCCGCAGACGTACACCTGGAGTGCACTATTCCTGTATGCCCTGCTCCTGCTGCTGGCACTGTTGACAGCCCCCTGGTCGAAGATCCGGGATAACGAAGCCTTACATGTCTACTTTGGCGCCATCGTCATTGCCATCGTGCTATGGCTCCTGCGTGGCGGTATCCAGCCGGGACTTGATTATCATTTGCTGGGTGTGACCGCACTCTGCCTCATGTTCGAATGGCAGTTCGCACTCATTGCAGCCAGCATGGTGCTGGCTGTCACCACTTGGCAGGGGCCGGCCGGCTGGGAAGCCTTTGGCATCAATGCGATGGTCATGGGCACAGTACCCATTCTGTTCACCCGCGTATTTCTGTATGCCTGCCAGCGTTGGCTACCACACAATTTCTTCATCTATATCTTTATCAATGCCTTCCTGGCAGGCGCGCTGTCTCTCCTGCTGGCGGGACTCGCCACTGCCATTATCCAGCAGCTTGCCGGCGTACAGCCGGACGATACTATTGGCAATAATTTCCTGTTGATCCTGCCTATGCTGATGTTTGGCGAGGGCTTTCTGAATGGTGCCGCGATGTCACTGGTAGTAGCCTACAAACCCCGCTGGGTGGCCACCTTCCATGACCGCTGGTATCTGCAGGGCAAGTGAGCATTACTATAATGAACTACGGACACTACCACCGACAAAGGTCACACCAATGAATGGCATCATCCCGCTTATCGTCGCATGGCTGCTACTTGTCCTTGGCCTGTCCTATGCCATCAACACCGTCATGTGGCTCAAGGTCACGCGGGTCGCCATGGCGCACCCCGAACGCTATCTCTATTTCACGGTTCTGACGCTGGCACTGGGGTTGGCCATCGTCATCAGCCATAATGTCTGGATCTTCGGCTGGCCCGTCGTGGTTACCCTGTTCGGCTGGATCATGGTAATCAAGAGCACCCTCTTCCTGCTATTCCCCGGCTTAATATCCCTGTTCGATGGCTGGTCAGATGCCTTCCTGAGCAACTGGATCCGTGTTGCCGGGATTGTGCTGGCGCTAATCGGCGCCGGCCTGGTCTGGCGCACGCTACTGACCTGACAGGTTTTGCGGATCACCGGCACAGCCGCTACCATCAAGGTATGAAACGAGATCTGCCAGTTCTGCCGGCCTGACAACGGTATGCCAGGCTTTACTAAAAAACTGGCACAGTGGTTATCTGCTCCCGGCGCAGACAGGCAGGCTATCGACATTGATGAACGAGAACACTCAGGCAGGCAACTGTTCTTTTACAACGCCTTCAAGGCCCTCGCCTTTAATCGTATCAATGGCGATTATGCTGAATTCGGCTGCCACAAGGGCAAGACCTTCGCGCTGGCCTGGCAGGAGTCCCGGCGACACGGACACAAGGCAAAACTGTGGGCCTTTGATTCCTTTGCGGGGCTGCCTGAACAGGCTACCGATGCAGATCAACATCCAGCCTGGAAGGCAGGCAAGCTTAAAACAACCGAGCAGAAATTCCATGCCATCTGCAAAAAACACGGCATACCGGTGACGAACTATCATGTTGTTCCCGGTTTTTATGCAACAAGCCTGAAGACACTGACCATCGACGACAACCCGACCAGCATTGCCCTGGCCTACATCGATTGCGACCTGTACTCAAGCACCCGTGACGTACTCGGGTTTCTCATGCCGCGCCTGAAACACGGGATGATCATTGCATTCGACGATTACTTCTGCTGGTCGGCGAGCCAGTTATCCGGGGAACGCAAGGCCATGCTGGAATGTTTTACCAGCCACGAACAGTGGGAACTTGTCCCCTATATACAGTTTGGCTGGCATGGGCAGTCATTTGTCGTCGAAGATCGCAACATTTCCGGCAATACTCCGTGAATGTATTCATCCTGAACACCGGCCGGTGTGGTTCTGTTACTTTCATCCGTGCCTGCCAGCACATCAGCAATTACACCGCCGGCCATGAAACCCGTTCCAACCGTATCGGCGATGCACACTTCAACTACCCTGACAATCATATCGAGGCCGACAATCGTCTGGCCTGGTTCCTCGGCAGGCTCGATCGTGCCTATGGCGACAATGCCATTTACGTTCATCTGAGGCGGGATCCGGACGCGACTGCACGAAGCTACGTCAAACGATATGGTGGCGGAATAATCCGCACCTACCGAAAATCCATACTCATGGGTCGCCCGGATATTTCCGATCCGATGACTGTCTCGCAGGATTTCCTCGACACGGTAACAAGCAACATCGAACTGTTTCTCAGGGACAAGAGCCAGGTGATCGATTTCTCGCTGGAAAATACACACCAGGACTTCCGTAAATTCTTCAATGTAATCAAAGCGAAAGGCGACCTGAACGCCGCCTTGTCTGAATGGGATTCAAGCTACAATGCCTACGGCCAGTGGAAACTACCGATCAAACTGCAGCGTATCGCCCGGCAGTTGAGAGGTATACTGCCCACAGAAAAAGAGCGTAACCACTAGTGCTCTATCAATGTGGGGGTCTGGTTACTACCGGTTGATCATGCAATTTACCGTCGAAAACAAGACTATTGAAACCAATGAGCAGGGGTTCCTGGTTAACCTTGATGACTGGAACGAATCCTTTGCCAGGGCACTCGCTGGACATGACAGCATTGAACTGTTTGTTGATCACTGGGAACTTATCTGGTATTTCCGCGATTACTATGCAGAGCACCAGCATAACCCCACTATGCATGACATCGTGCTCACACTTGGGAAGCAGAAAGGCGAGCACTTTCATAACAGGAAGGCCTATGAGAAACATATCTACAGCCTGTTCCCGCGGGACCCGGTCCACGAGTTATGCAAGCTGGCCGGCCTGCCAATGCCACCACCCGATACCTGAGACAGATAATGCCGACCAATACTGAACTCAAGCAACGGGAAAAGCAGGCGTGGGCCTCGGTTGCCGATGGCTGGAAACGCCGCGATGAACTGCTGAGTCGCTGTGCCGCCCCCGTGACCGAGCGCATGCTGGCACTGGCAGGAATTACAACCGGACACACGGTACTGGATGTTGCCTCCGGTGTTGGCGAGCCCGCACTTTCCGCGGCACGCAGGGTGGGTGACAGCGGCAAGGTCATCGGCACCGACCTGGTCGAGGAAATGCTGGCCTATGCGCGCGAGAAAGCCGTGACAGCCGGTATAAGCAATGTGGAATTCCACTGCGTCGACGGTGAGACACTGGCATTTGACGATGACAGCTTCGATGCCGCGACCTGTCGCTGGGGCCTGATGTTCATGCCCGAGCCACTACGCTGCCTGCAACTGGTCCACCGCGTCATGAAAGACAATGCGCGGCTGGCAGTGGCCTGCTGGGCGGCGCCCGACTGTAACCCGTTTGTCGGTGTCCTGATTGGGGTACTTGGCAATTACATGGACATTCCGAAACCACCGCCGGGTACACCGGGTATCTTTGCGCTTGCCGATCCTGAACGGCTGCGTAACACGGTTGAAGTTGCCGGTTTCAGGAACGTGCAACTGGAAGAACTGGAAATTGATGTGGTCGAGGTGGCCGATGGCCAGGCCTACTGGGATGCCATGTCCGACCTGGCAGCACCGGTCATGACACTGGTCAGACAGCTGGATGATGCTGCACGCGCAGACTACATCAGTGAAGTTATCGAGACGGCGGATGCCATGAAGCAGGGTGACACGTTGCGCATGCGCGGCAAGACCTGGATTGCATCCGCCAGAAAATAGCATTCAGGACAAATGCTTGCGTGACGATAATCACAGACAGGCATTCATGACTAACAGACTTATCATCACTAAACACAAGGAACGGAATCATGACAAAGAAACTTCTGGCAATACTAACCGCACTGTCACTGGCCTGCCTGTCCCTGCAAGCACTGGCCGCCAAGGGGGGCGAAAAAGGCACCAGCGACCGCGCCTATGAGCGCGCCAGCGACAATGCCAGCTTCAAGCGTGACGGTGACCATAAATACAAGGGCAAGGACAAGGACCATGATCGGGATCGGGATCGGGACCGGGATGACGACAAGGCTCACGACAGGAAAGGCGATGGCGACCAGGATTGGCGACGTGACCGCACGAATGAAAAGGGCAAAAACCGTAATGCCGATGATGACAATGACAATGATAAGGGTAAAGATCGGCAGTCTGCTGACAAGAAGTCAAAGAAGTAATCGAAGCAGGGCACCCGCATGCATCACCGCCCCTCCCGACACAGGGAGGGGCATCCTGATCCTGCACCATACGGAGCCAATCTTACATGGCAAAAACAGTCGGCATTTCAGTCAATGCAATTGTCGCAACCACACTTCTTGTTGTTGTTAGCTGCGGCTTTATACTGTTCCAGAAAAGTCAGTATGACGCACTGATGCAGGACTACGTTGATATCAAATGGCAGCAGAGTACTGATGCAGCCAACCTGGTGATGGCCAGACGCAGCCTCGATAACTGCAAACAGGAAACTGAATCGGAAACGACTACTCAGTAGCCGATACTATCGACTTGCCAATACCGCGCGGGTCACTGGCCGCATAGACCACACCGCTGTCACGATCAAAATAGATGGCCTGCATGTTGCCGTAGGTCGAATCCAGCAATTTCAGGCGGTGCCCCAGGTCTTGCAGGCCGGTTACTACATTCTCACTGAAGGCATCTGCCTCATACAGCACCACGTCCGGCAGGTACTGGTGATGGAAACGCCGTCGACTGACCCATGACGCAGGCCGGTTGCCCTCTGCCATATCCAGAATACCCAGCAGCACCATGGTGATTATGCGGCTGCCGCCCGGTGTACCAAGTATGGCAATCCCGTTGCTGCTCTCGATAAATGCCGGTGACATGCTGGACAAGGGCCGCTTGCCCGGTGCAATGGCATTTGCCTCCGCACCCACCAGGCCATAGGCATTCGGCACGCCGGGCTTGGCCGAGAAATCATCCAGCTCATCATTCAACAGCACACCGGTTCCCGGTGGTGTAAAACAGGCACCGAACGGGTAATTGATACTGAGCGTCGCGGCTACCCGGTTGCCATCCCGGTCGAGGATCGAGAAATGGGTCGTGTGATTCCCTTCAGGCGGCGTTGTCACCGCCGGCAGATCTGTACTGGGTGTGGCATGCTCCATCTCGATAGACGCCCGCAGGGCGTCAGCATTGGCCACACTGATCAGCTGCGCAACCGGCACCTCGTAAAAATCCGGGTCACCAAGGAACTCCGCACGATCCCGGTAGGCGCGGCGCATGGCCTCGACAATGACATGGGCGCGATCCACGCTGTCGAGATCCTGCAATGGAAAACCGGACAGGATATTCAGCATGGTCAGCAGTGCCACACCACCGGATGACGGTGGCGCTGCCGAGACGATACGCATATCCCGGTACTGACCGACAATTGGCTTGCGCTCGACAACGCGGTACTGGTCCAGATCTGCACGCGCCCAGATCCCGCCGGCATTCCGGACACCGTCAAGCAGCTGCTTTGCAAGCTTGCCCTGGTAGAAACCCGCCCTGCCCTCTGTCGCCAATGCCTGCAGGGTTAGGGCAAGATCCGGTTGTGTAATCGTGTGGCCCACATCAGGCAATTCATCGTCATACAGGAAGATACTTGCCGTTTCATCATCCTCCTGGATGGCATCCAGCCGGAATTGCGCCATGCGGCGGTAGTATTCATCAACGCTAAAACCTTCCCGGGCGATCTGAATTGCCGGCGCCAGTAACTCGGCCAGCGGCAACCTGCCATAGCGTTCGGCAATATGTACCAGCGCTGCCGGTTCGCCGGGAATACCGGCAGCGAGGGCGCCCGTGATGGAGAGCCCGGGTACCACCTCACCCGCTTCGTCAAGATACATGTCAGGTGTGGCGGCCAGCGGTGCACGCTCACGGCCATCAACCATGACATCGAGCCCGTCACTGGCACGGTGCAGCAACCAGAAACCGCCGCCGCCAATACCGGAACTGTAGGGTTCAACCACGGCCAGCACAGCACTCACTGCAACCGCAGCATCAAAGGCATTGCCGCCGGTAGTGAGAATCTCCATGCCTGCCTGTGTCGCCAGCGGGTGCGCACTGGCTATTGCGGCCGGCGCCGATGATCCCTCGTCCGGTGGCGCACAACCGAACAAGGCAATACAGAACAGTAAAAAGGCCCCTGAGCGGAGCCTGCCGCACAACCATCCTGATACGCACCTCATACCGCCGTTTTCCCCGTCAGCTTCTCGTACTTGGCAGTTAACTGCTCCTTGCTTTCCACGACATCGGGATCCACCAGGATGCATTCCACCGGACAGACCTCGACACACTGTGAGGTTTCGAAATGGCCGACACATTCCGTGCACAGATCGGGATTGATCTCGTAGATCTCCTCACCCTGGTAGATCGCATCATTCGGACATTCCGGTTCACATACATCACAGTTGATGCACTCGTCAGTAATCATTAATGCCATAACACAACCCGCCCAGTCGATGCCTGCAAAGACAGATCACTCCTTGCAAGAAAGTTATTAATCCAGGCTCTTCCCCTGATCGTGTGGGTCGACATGCGCCGGGGTCAGGGTGGCTTTTCTCAAGACACGCTGCAAGTACATCCCTGTAAGCTCGATGGCCGCGTCCCTGCGGCCAACGGTCTTGAGAAGCCACCCTGACCCCGGCATTCCAGTGTCCCGACAGTCCCCTTGTCAGGGACATCGGTTTCAGGGACGAAACCGTTGAGCGTACAGGGACGTACTTGCAGCGTGCCCTGACAAGGGGACTGTTGGGACACGGCGGATTTACCCTGAACCGGTGTAACCCGCCCGATCAGGGGAAGAGCCAATCTAGTTAATGCGGCCACGTAATGCAGCCACAACCTTACTGTGGACAAACGGGGTAACATCACCACCGAGACTGGCGATTTCGCGTACCAGGCTGGAGGAGATATAGGCGTACTGTTCGGCCGGCGTCAGGAACAGGGTCTCGATATCGGGTGCCAGATGGCGGTTCATGCCGGCAAGCTGGAACTCGTATTCAAAATCGGACACTGCGCGCAGGCCACGCAGGATAACCTGAGCCCGGCGCTCATGCACAAAGTCCACCAGCAGGTTATCAAAACTGCACACCTCGACATTGTCGATATATGCCAGCACTTCGCGGGCAAGGGACACGCGCGTCTCGATGGGAAATGCGGCCTGCTTGTCGGGGTTGACCGCCACGGCAACGATGACGAGGTCAAACAGGCGCGAGGCGCGTTCGACCAGGTCGGCGTGACCGTTGGTAACAGGGTCAAATGTACCCGGATAGACGACGGTATCCATTGTCTTATTATGGCGCATCACCCTCGCCGGGTATAGATCAGGCGCGGTCCGGCGGATGCCTGTTGACGAGGTAAAACGCCACCTGTCCGGCGGTCTTGCTACGATGGACGCACCAGTTCACCGGTAGTTCCAGCCGCTGCTGCCGTTCTGCCTCGATATATATCCAGGCATCGCCTGTCAGCCAGCCATTCTCTTCAAGCTGTTCCATAATGCCGTCCAGCTGTCCCTGCCGGAATGGCGGATCCAGAAAGACAATGTCAAACGGCTGCGCCTGGCCACGCAGGTAGACACTGGCATCGGCATGCAGCACGTGGACCTGTTCTGCTGCAAGCAACCGCACCTGCCCGTTCAGGGAATCGACCACCGTCCGCTTGCTTTCCACCAGTACGACGTCTGCTGCGCCACGTGAGGCTGCCTCCAGACCAAGTGCCCCGCTACCGGCATACAGGTCCAGGCAGCGGCTACCGGCAATCACCGGACTGAGCCAGTTGAACAGTGTCTCGCGGACCCGGTCAGGTGTCGGCCGCAAACCGGGCACTGATGCAAAGGGAAGCTTGCGGCCGCGCCATTGTCCGGCAATGATGCGAAGCTGGTTCTGTGGCTTGTTTGATCGCATGTGACGGGATGATCCAGACTGGACCAGTGCCCGTCAAATGCGAATCCTGGTTATACAAACACTAAGAGTCTGTGATTCCGGTTTTCCTGCGGGCAATCACACCGAGACCACCCAGCCCGCCAAAAAACAGGAGAGCCGCCGGTGGCAGTGGCACGGCACTGACCGGCACCGCACCCGGCGTCGGCAGATCCAGCACCATATAATCGGCCTGGTTGTCATCGGTATCCAGCAGGGGATTGAAACGCGCCAGGCTGCTGCCGGCCGGTGCATCAACTGCTGCCGCACCTTCGCCGGCAAATACGGCTGAGGAAAAGTCGCCGTAGCCAATTGCATCCAGTACCACGTCGGCCTGACGCAAGACAATGGAGTCCGGGCCATTCTGGAAATCTACATCGATGATCAAATCAGCATTGCCGACCAGGGTCGAGCCATCACCACTGTCATCGGCAATGACGAAGACGCCATCAGCCGGAATACTGCCGGACAACAACACTGTCTGGTAGACACTGCCATCGCCGCCATTAACACCTTGCAGCAACATACTGTCGAGTGACGTACCCGGCGGGCCGTAGAGTTCGACAAATACACTGCCACTGTCAGCACCGGCCGCGTCATACAGCACCTCGGAGATCACCGTACTTGCAGTCGTCGTGGCCGTCGACAGAACACCAACCATACCGGCAGCAAGCCGGTTAAAAAGAGTCCGATCCATGGACATACACACCTCCCTGTAAGTCAAAAACGTAAATTCAGTTCTGGCTTGTCACTTGCACAAACAGGACAGCCGGGAATCATCCTAGGCGGTGTACAGTGCAATAACCATCAGCCTGAACGACAACGGCCAGTCAGAGGAATCTGACTGGCCGCAGGAGATTGGCTGAATACGGCTTGCATTCAGGGTGATTGATCGCCGCCGACAATAATGGTTGCCATCCGCCCCAGCGGCACACGCCGCTGGTAGGCATCACTAATCTGCTCACGCGTCACCGCCATGACCTTGCCATTGAAGGTGTCGAGATAGTCCAGCGGCAGATCATAGAAACCGATCAGTGCCAGGTACTCGACAATCTTGCTGTTGCTGTCGATACGCAGCGGGAAACCGCCGGTAATGTTTTTCTTCGAGGCCACCAGCTCTGCTTCGGTCGGGCCGTTATCGTGAAAATCCATCAATGTTGCCCGCATTACCTGCAATGCCTCGTCAGTCTGGTCATTGCGTGTCTGCAGGCTGAAGATATACGGACCGTCCTGCGCCATTGGCGAGAAATAACTGTTGACACTGTAGGACAGCCCACGATCCTCGCGCACCTCCCTGAACAGGCGTGACACCAGCCCGCCGCCACCGAGAATATGGTTGCCGACATACAGCGGGAAATAATCCGGATCACCGCGACGCATTCCCGGTGCACCCATCCGCACATGGGTCTGGGTCGAGGGATGTGCAATATACTCGTCGATTGCAGCCTCCAGTGCTGCCACCGGCGGTACCGCTGCCGCCCGTTCACCCGCAGCCATGGCGCCGGCCAGTTTCGCGGCCAGCTGTTCGGCCGCCTTGCGCTCCAGGTCACCGACGATGGCAATGACGGCATTGCGTGCCACATAGTACTGTTGGTAAAAGGCGCGGATCTGCTTGCGCGTCATCGCCTTCAGGCTGTCGGCATTGCCGATGGGGCGCGTGGCATAGGGATGCTCGCCGTAGACGGCCTCGAAAAAGCGGTACCCGGCAATCTTTGATGGTTGCTGGTCACTGCGGCGCAATGCCACCAGCGAGCGTTGCCGCTCACGTTCCAGGTCGCGCTGGTTGAAGTCCGGCTTGCCCAGCACCCGGGCCATTACTTCGACCGCCGGGTCGAGATGGCCGGCATCACTCAGGCTGCGCAACGATACCCACGCCATGTCACGCAATGCACCGGTATCCAGTTCGGCACCCAGACTCTCAAGCTGCTCGGCAATATCATTGGCCGACATTCCGTCTGCCCCCATGTCGAGCAGGAGGCCGGTCATCTGCGCCAGTCCCGGCACCTCGCCATCACGTACACTGCCGGCCTGCAGCACCACCCGGACATTCACAATCGGCAGCTCCGGCGCCGGCACGTAATATACCTGCGCACCATTCTCCGTCTGCCAGTGCTGTATTGCCGGCATGGCCTGCACGGCTGCGCTTCCCGCCAGGCCGCACAACAGGGCAGCAATACCATGTATCCATCCAACGCTCGACCTAGTTTGCATGCTTGCCTCCAGCCACAGAACCGGCATTGGCGGTGTCCATCGGCAACGGCTCCAGCTCGGCGATAGTCAGGCCGGAATCAACCAGGTAGGTCTTTGCCACAGCCTGGATCTGCTCAGCGGTTACCGCATTGATTCGGCCGACAAATTCATCTTTCAGCGTCCACGGCAGGCCGGCCGCCTCCAGCCGTCCGATGGCCATGCCCTGGTAAAACATCGAGTCCTGCTGGTAGACATCACTGGCAACGGTCTGTGCCTTGACGCGCTCGAGCTCCGCCTTGTCCACCGGCGCATCCTTGAGGCGTTGCACCTGTGCCAGCAACGCCTGTTCCAGTTGCTCAACACTGTGTGAATTGGCAGGCGTGCCATCGAACAGGAACAGGCTCGACTGACGGTCGTAGAGGCTGTAACTGGCACCGGCACTGGAAGCAATCTGGCTGCCGCGTACCAGTTCGCGCGCCAGGCGGGCGCTGTTGCCGCCATCCAGAATCCCGGCCAGCACTGCCAGTGCATACGGCTCCCAGTCGTGTTCAGCGGTTTTCAGTACCGGTACCTTGTAACCCATGACCAGGTACGGGACCTCGGCCGGCACCTTGACCGTGATCCGCCGCGTGCCCGGCTGTTCCGGCTCGATGCGCGGCTTCGGTGGCACGATGGTTTCCGGTTTCAGCGGTTCGAAGTATTGCTTCGCCAGCCTCAGCACCGCTGCCGGATCAACATCGCCGACAACAATGAGCGTGGCGTTATTGGGCGCATACCAGCGATCGTACCATTGTTGCAGGTCACCCAGTTCCATGTTTTCGAGATCATCCATCCAGCCGATGGTAGGAATGCGGTAGGAACTGCTGGTGAAGGCGGTTGCCATGAACTGTTCGTAGGTCAGCGAGGTCGGTTTGTCGTCGGTACGCAGCCGGCGTTCTTCCATGACGACCTTGAGTTCCTTGCGAAATTCCTTCTCATCGAGCCTCAGATTGCGCATGCGATCGGCTTCCAGCTCGAAACTCACCGGCAGGCGGGATTGCTCAAGTCGCTGATAGTAACCGGTAAAGTCCTGGCTGGTGAAGGCATTCTCGCGGCCACCATTTTCGGAAACAATGCGTGAGAACTCTCCCGGGCCATGTGCATCAGTACCCTTGAACATCATGTGCTCAAGCACGTGGGAGACCCCGGTAATGCCATCATGCTCATAGCTGGCCCCAACCCCGTACCAGACCTGGGATACCACGACGGGCGCCCGGTGGTCCTCCTTGACAATCAATTTCAGGCCATTATCGAGTTTGAACTCGTGCACCTCGCCGGCTGCCAGTAATGACCGGCAACAGCTAATCAACAGGACAAACAGTACTGCACTCCGCATTTCGCTCTCCGGGTTATCCATGACGGGAATTGGATGATAGGATATCCGGCCACTGGATTGCTATCACTGTAAACGTACACACAGACAATACTGTTCATGCTCGGGTTCCGCAAAGACAAGGCCACGGCCGAAAAAGACACGCCACAGAAAGCCGGCCTGTTTTCCCGACTGAAATCCGGGTTATCACGCACCCGCCACAGCCTGACCGAGGGTGTCGCCAGCCTGGTACTGGGTGACAGGGCTATCGATGACAAGCTGCTGGAAGAGATCGAAACCAGTCTGCTGGTCGCCGATGTCGGCGTTGAGGCGACCCGGGAAATCATTGATGACCTCACCAGCCGGGTATCACGCCAGGAACTGGCGGACGGCGAGGCACTCATGCAGGCACTGCATGACGACATGCAGTCCCTGCTTGCGCCCTGCAGCCAGCCGCTGACCATCCCGGCAGGTACCCGACCCTTTGTTATTCTCATGGTCGGCATCAATGGTGCCGGCAAGACCACGACCATTGGCAAGCTGGCACACCGGCTGCAACAGGACGGCCGCAAGGTCATGCTCGCTGCCGGTGATACGTTCCGGGCGGCGGCGGTCGAACAACTGCAGGCCTGGGGTGAACGTAATGGTGTGCCGGTGATCGCGCAACAGCAGGGCGCGGATTCTGCCTCCGTTATCTATGATGCCCTGCAATCAGCCCAGGCACGCGACATCGACGTGCTGATTGCCGATACCGCCGGCCGCCTGCATACACAGTCCAACCTGATGGAAGAACTGAAAAAGATCCACCGCGTTATGGCGAAGCTGGACCCGGCGGCGCCACACGAGGTCATGCTGGTGGTTGATGCCGGCACCGGCCAGAACGCGCTCAACCAGGCACAGGAATTCAACGCGGCGGTACCACTGACCGGCATCACCCTGACCAAGCTGGACGGCACTGCCAGGGGCGGCATCATATTTGCCATTGCCAAAAAACTCGGCATCCCGATCCGGTTCGTCGGGGTTGGCGAGAGCATTGAAAACCTGCGCGAATTTGATGCCACTGAATTTGTTGATGCATTGTTTGCAGAGGAAGAATAGGGATATGGTAGCCTGGATGAAGCGCAGCGAAATCCGTGAAACATACCGGAAAAATTCCCGGATTCCGGCCTCTGGCCTGTATCCAGGCTACGAATGACTCAATGATCCGCTTCGACAACGTCAGCAAGCGCTACCCCGGCGGCTTTGAAGCACTGACGAATATCAACCTGGAACTTGAGCACGGTTCCATGGCATTTCTGACCGGCCATTCCGGCGCCGGCAAGAGCACCCTGCTGAAACTCATTGCCCTGATTGAGCGCATTACCCGTGGCCAGTTGTATGTCGACGGCCAGAACGTCTCGCGCATTGGCAAGCGCCGGATTCCCTACATCCGCCGCAAGATCGGCTTTATTTTCCAGGACCATCACCTGCTGTTTGACCGCACGGTTTTCGACAATGTCGCGCTGCCGCTGGTCATCGCCGGTTACCGCCACCAGGAAATCAGCCGCCGCGTCCGTGCCGCGCTCGATAAGCTTGGCCTGCTCAACAAGGAACGCCTCTACCCGGTGACGCTGTCCGGTGGTGAGCAACAGCGTGTGGGTATTGCCAGAGCTGTGGTCAACAAGCCAATGCTGCTACTCGCCGACGAGCCTACCGGCAACCTCGACCCGGACCTGTCGTGTGAAATCATGGGACTGTTCGAACTGTTCAACCAGGTCGGCGTCAGCGTCCTGATCGCCAGTCACGATATTGCCCTGATCAACCAGCTGGACTATCCGGTCATCGCGCTGGAACACGGTCGCCTGGCCCGCATTTCTCACCACGATGACGAGCCCTCGCTTGATCTTTGAATCCACAGCAGATTTTCTTCAGGCCGCATCGGCATGAACCGGCGTCGCAGCCGCCGCCAGCAATCGCGTTTTGCCTGGCAGGAGACCCTGCGCCGGGCGCTGTCACCACGCACCTGGCTGCGACGGCATGCACAGGTATCACTGGCAAGCCTCGGCCGCATGTCCCGCAACCGCGTGGCCAGCCTGATGACGGCCGCGGTCATCGGTATCGCCCTGGCCCTGCCGGCCGGGCTGTATGTGCTGCTGGACAACCTGCAACGTCTGAGCGGCAGCTGGGACGGCCAGGCCGGACTGTCGGTATTCCTGCAACAGGATGTGTCGGCAAAGATGGCCGGCAGACTGGCGGATACACTGGCTGACTGGCCGGCAGTCAAGACGGTCACACTGGTCACCCCGGCTGCAGCACTGGCGGAATTCAGTCAGCATGCCGGCTTAGCCGATGTGCTCGACAGCCTCGAAGAAAATCCCCTGCCGACGGTGCTGCTGGTAACACCGGCAGATACCCATGCCACACCGGCAGCTGCCAGCGCCTTGCAGCAACGCCTGCAGGACTTGCCGGAGACCGAGCTGGCACAACTCGACCTGCAGTGGGTACAGCGCCTGACCAGCATGCTGGAAATTGCCCGGCGCGGCGTGCTGGTAATCAGCAGCCTGCTGGCGCTGGCGGTCTTGCTGGTGGTCGGCAATACCATTCGCCTCGAAATCCAGAACCGGCATGACGAAATCGTCGTTACCAAGCTGATTGGCGCCACCGATGGCTTTATCCGCCGACCGTTCCTCTATAGCGGTATCTGGTACGGCGTATTTGGCGCCATCATCGCCTGGCTGCTGGTCGAGACCGGTTTCCTCATCCTGGCCGAACCGGTGCAGCGCCTGGCCGGCCTGTATCAAAGCCACTTCAGCCTCGAAACCCTGCCATTTACGCTGCTGTTAGTGCTGCTGGCCGGCGGCATCCTGCTGGGACTGCTGGGTTCCTGGCTGGCCGTTGGCCGCCACCTCGATGCCATTGAACCGGCCTGAGGCTGGCGTCCCAACCGCAGGGCGGATTAGCGCGTAGCCCGGATGGAGGCCGCAGGCCGGAATCCGGGAATATCCGTCGCACACCCCGGATTGCGCTACGCTCCATCCAGGCTACTGCCTGATTGATCGAGGTCTTGTCCTTCCACCGACAGCCTTAACTTCCCCGGTCAATCACCGCTTTTCCGGAAACTTTTCAGTGAATTGGCACTCTATACGCCAGAGTGCTAAAATTACATCCAACTGAATATAGAGAGAATAATAGATGACCCAGGCATTAGTAACACGAAATCAGACACTTGCATTGCCATTGCCGACCGGCAACCTGGACCAGTAC
>JBDLJX010000059.1:0-16138 GCA_039714155.1 Pseudomonadota bacterium
ATAACCACCCCAGAGAATCGGTCATCAATAATCGAGCTGCCGGTATCCCTGGCACTGGACGGACGGGACTCGGGTGGGATCGGCATTACCACACGCTCGGTTTTCGACCTGCTGGAGATTCTGTCAGGTGCCGTAGATGTTCCGGAGAAGGATCAAGCCAGCGGTGTCGCCGTCAGTTACCCGCCGCCGGGTATGGTGGGGAAACAACTGCGTGTACGCTACTCCAGAACCGAGCCCGGACATGCATCCGTGGCAGTTAAGTATCGTGACGGGTGGTTCTATATTGATGAAAAAGACCAGGCTACCAAGCAGTTTTTCAGGCTCCTGACCACGCTATTGTCTGTCAACATTGCGGAGAGCACTGGCAGGGCCTCTGCCGCACCCGTTCTGACTGTCCCCGTCAGTCGTTAGGCCGAAAAGAAACGGCACCTATCATCTAATTTCGATCACATGATGCGAACGGCAGTTGGCGTCGAAGGAAAAATAATATGCGCACTGAATATTTGATTGTCTGCTTTCTCGCTGCCGTGATGCTCGCAGGCTGCGCCAGCCGCCCAATTAACGATCCGATCGAGCAGGTCGATCCACAGGCCGGTTACCGGCCATATCTCCACTTCCCGAAACGTCAGAACAATGATCCGCACACGTTGTTCGTGCTTTCATTTTCCGGCGGCGGTACCCGCGCCGCTGCCTTTTCTTACGGTGTCCTGGAGGAACTGCGCCGCACCGAGATTGTCTTCGAAGGCCAGCGCCGACGACTGATCGACGAAGTCGATCTGATCACCGGTGTGTCGGGTGGAAGTTTCACCGCACTCTCGTATGCACTTTATGGAGAACAGTTGTTCAGTGAGTACGAGGAGCGTTTTCTCAAACGCGATGTGCAGGGTACGTTGTTTGCGCGCACCCTTAATCCATTCAACTGGTGGAAATTCATTGGGGGCAGTGCTGGGCGCTCGGAGTTTGCTGCCGACTACTACGACGAGATCCTGTTCGAGGGTGCAACATTTGCAGACCTGCTCGACAAGCCCGGGCCGATGGCAGTCGCGACCGGGACCGACCTTTCAACCGGATCACGGCTGGCGTTTTTTCAAAATGATTTCGACCTGATTTGCTCGGACCTGAATACGATTCAGCTGTCGCGCGCGGCTGCCACTTCCTCCGCCGTTCCGATTGTGCTGTCACCGGTGACATTCAACAACTACGGTGGCAACTGCGGTTTCCAGTACCCGGCCTGGGTGAAGGACGTCGCCGACCCCGCGCACCGTGTGCGCCCGGCAGGTCGTGCATACCAGCGTTACAAGGAAATGCAGAATTTCCAGAACAGCCAGGACCGCCCCTACATCCACCTCGTTGACGGGGGCGTCTCGGACAACATCGGGGTGCGCGGTGTACTGGAGGCCCTGGAGGAACTGTCAGCCAGTGCGGAATTTCGCGGGGAGGTCGGTTTCGGCGCCTACCGAAGAGTCGTGCTGATGGTCGTGAATGCCCGTTCGTCTCCCAGCATCGACTGGGACCGCAAAGAGAACCCTCCCGGTTTTGTCAGTCAGCTGTTGCAGTCCACGGGTGTGCCAATCGAACGTTATTCGTTTGAAACCATCGAGACCATGAAGGATCTCGCAGAAATCTGGAAGTGGCGGCGCGACCTGCTGGTCGCACAGGCGCGACTATCGGGTGTGCCCGAGGCGCAGGCGGAGGCGAGTGTCCAGAAAGTCACCCTGGATGTGGTCGATATCAGTTTCGATGCGATCCCCGATCCGGAAGATCGCACCGATTTAATGAACCTGCCCACGAGCTTCGTACTTCCTGCCGAGGATATCGACCGCCTGCGTGAGGCCGCGAGTCAGCTCATGCGTCAGTCGGTGGAGTTTCAGTCGGTCGTGAGCGACATGGGAGGTAACTCCGCACAGTAAAAGGAAGTGTGAAACGATGCCTGATATCACCGGAGACCTGGTGCAGTGCACTGGATGTGCGTGCGCAAGCGTTTTGAAATATCGGAGTCTGACAGCTGCGGGATCGCATTGGCGATAGATGTATAGTAAGCGCATGGAAAAACAGAACTTTGGTGGTTTTTTGATTTGGGATAGGTCCCTGTTGGGGTCGCCCAACTGGATCTTGCTGTCCGATGTGCTACACGGGGACTGGCTGAAAAATGAGTCCGCAAGATGAGGCGCCGATTCACCCGTATTGGTACTACATTAGCGTTGCTGTCGTTTACCGGTTTAGGGTTTGCGCAGGATATCGAACCCCGCCGGTGGACACCTCTGCCGATCGGCATGAACATTCTCGGAGTGGGAGCCGTCCACACCGATGGCGATATCGCATTAGATCCGGTGCTCGAACTCGAAGATGTCACAGTCGAAGTCGAAACAATCGCCCTAACTTTCCTGCATTCGTTCGAGCTGTTGGGTAAATCCGCACGTTTCGATGTCCGATTGCCTTATAAGGATGCCCGGTGGGAGGGATTGCTGGCTGGGGAACCGGCTTCTACAGAGAGAAAAGGGATGGGAGATCCCCGTCTTCGTTTGTCAGTCAACTTTCTGGGCGCACCGGCACTCAAGGGTAGGAAATTCCAGGCCTACCGGGCTTCGCATCCGATCAATACGGTTGTCGGTGCAGCGCTGTCCATCACCCTCCCTCTTGGCGAATACAAACAGGACAAGTTGCTGAATCTGGGAGAGAATCGTTTTGTTTTCCGGCCACAACTGGGTTTTGTGCACACCCGTGGTCACTGGTCCTATGAACTGACGGGCTCGGTTTTCCTGTACACCGACAACGATGATTTCCTCGCCAGTAACAAACGGGAACAGGATCCGTTGTACGCGGTTCAGACCCACCTTACTTACATACCGTCACAGCGCTGGTGGGCTTCTATCGGCGCTGGTTATGACCTGGGAGGGGAATCCAGGATTAACGGGGTGAAACAAGACGACCAACGGCGGGATCTGCTCTACGGTATTAGCGCCGGGCTTTCAATTGGCTTGAGGTCCAGTGTTAAGCTGGCTTATATCGGAAGTCGCACGCATGAAGATGTCGGGCAAGATACCGACAGTATTGCATTTGGGTACTCAATCAGGTTTTAAGGATCCCGAAAAATAACACTTAACTGTTATCCGTTATATTATGACTGCATCTATTGGAAAACGACAGCGTTGGGTTCTGGGTATTTCGGCCTGGTTTCCATCCGTACCAGCCCTTCTCTCTTTATCGATTGTAACTTGGAAGTATGTGCGAACAATTGTTGCTTTTGTAGCCGTTCTTTGTTTTGTGGATACCCTTGCAGCTCAATCGAACGGCGAATGGGAGCCGGAACCGGATCAGACCACCCCAAGTGCGACCTATTATCTCGGCCCACCAAGCAGCGATGGTCCTACCGTAGTTAGAGCAGTATTTCAATTGCAAGATGTTGTTGAAATCAACGATGAGGCAGAAACGTTTCAATTCACGGGTGTGCTTACACTCACTTGGCAGGATAGACGCCAGGTGTTTGATCCCGAGAAAGAGCAGGTCCAGGAAAAAATCTACCAAGGCAACTATCAGTTCAATGAAGTCTCCCCATCTTGGTATCCTCAGGTAGTGCTCGCAAATGAGTCCGGCATGTATGAATCGTATGGGGTACTGCTTCGGGTCCTACCTGATGGTACAAGTACTCTTATCCAGACTGTGAGCGCAATTGCTGAGGCTAACTTTAGAATGAGGCGGTACCCATTTGACGAACAGCGTTTAGAAGCTGTTTTCCAGATGATCGGCTTTGATAGTAGCGAGGTCACATTTGATGTGGACCCCAGATCCGTCGATTCGTCATGGCGAGGCGTGCAAATATCACAATGGGATCTGGCTGCCATCAATGCCTCAACGGGTCAGCAGACTGCTCCCTAAGCTGGAAAGAGAGGTACCTCATCCACATTCACCGTAGGGATGGAGGTACAACGCAAGCCTTTCTTTGTTATCCGACTGGTTGTGATTCCTCTCGTCTTGATCGTAATACTATCCTGGTCAGTCTTTTGGATGGAGCGCTCGTCATTGGGGGACCGCATCAGCGTTTCCTTCATAGGTATTCTGACTGCAGTAGCCTATCAGAACTTGGTGAGCGAGATTGTGCCGCATATGTCCTATTTCACCCTAATGAATGCCTTTCTGAACTTTAGTTTCCTGGTTATGTGCGCAACTGTTGCGGTAAACCTGGTGGTGGGTGCCTGTGATAAACATGGGAAGTCGAATATTGGCGACCTTATTGATTACTACTGTCGCTGGATTTTTCCGCTCGTTTACATTGTATTGCTTCTGCTTTCTACCGTGGTGATGTTTGTATTTTTCTAGCACGGGAACGTCCGTAGTTGCTGCATAGTCGCCCTACAGATGAATACAGGGAACGGCAAGTCACCGCCCGTAACAGGTCATTCCCAGGAACTCCATTCGCCATAGCAGGGGGAGGGTGGGGTAGCAAAATTTCAAAACATAATTGATGCGCATTTGATCATCATCCCGGGATTGCCATCACGGCCGGTAGGGAATGTTCCCGGATCTGCTACCACCTGCAACCCCCAACCATCACAGGAATTTCCCAATGTAATCTTGGGCTTGTCGAAAGGGGTGGGGAGGGGTAGCAAAAATTAAAAAATAAAAATAAAAAATGCATTAGGACATCACCGCCCGGGCTTGCCGTCATCGCCGGAAAAAAAAGTTTTCCAGTTTTGCTACCACCCCCACCCCCCTGCCGGGACTCCCATAGAAATCATCGGCTTGGCATTGGGGAGGGAGGGGGTAGCAGCCCCTGACAACTCAGTCGGTCGCCCCCAGAATCTCCCTCACCTCGGGGTGCTCCATCATGTACTCCCTCAATAGGTGATAATGCCGGGCGTACTCCCGGGCGAAATCGTCACCGGAGAACGACAGGTTGCTGTAGGCGTAGAGACATGCAGTGATCCCCAAGGCGTCGGCCGACAGCACCCCCCGGTATTGGTTCTGGCAGGTGACCTCGAAGCGTTCATCCGTGGCCGGTGCCATGTAGAAGCCCCCATTGCTCAGCGTGTAGAAGTCCCAAAAGCCGCCGGTGCACTCCTCGGCCATCCGATCGGTAATGCCGTAGATGACAGGCTCCAGTTGCAATGGGAAGCACATCCCGAAGAGCCTTTCCGTGATGTCCATACGTTGATCCTCGGGTACGAGCTCCCGGGTAACTGGGATTAGTGATGCTTGCATATTCATGGATTTGTCTCCTGAAAAAAAGCCCCTCCATGACTCCCTCGAAACCGCCATCAGGTTGTGTCCAGGCGAACGCCGTCCTCCGGAAGATTCCGAATACACAAGGATCGGTGGGTTTTGAGAGAGAGGAGGGGAGTGTTGAAGGAAGGAACGTTGTGGCTGTGTTTAATAGTGTGTGTCCGGACGGTACTCCCAGGGTTCATCCGGTTGGACCCCCGCCATCAACCTCGCCTGACCATTCACGGCATCGGCAAAGTCCTCGTCCGGAATGTCCCACGCGGAGACCAGCTCCAGGGCGTCGGGTATGTAGTCTTCAATGTGCATTTGAATATCTCCTCTTGAGTTAAAGAAAGATGACCCAGCCCAGTACGAGTACGCTGAGCAAGGCCAAGGTCTGTTGTGTATAGAAATAGAGCAGGATTACGGCACCGACTGCTGCAAATGGCATGGCAATCGGGATGAACAGGCACAGCACGGTCATCATCGCCAGAGTGATAAAGGTCATGTTTTCTCCAGTTTTGGTAAAGTGTTGAAAGGAAACGAAAGACCCGAGGTCGGTATAGGGTCGGTATTGCGGAAGGCCCTATGGGAGGGTCCAAAAAAGGTTAATCTTTCAGTGAGTTAGGAAGGACGTTTCCGTGACACCAAGGGAAACTAACTCCTTCAGACAGTTCTCGACTGCTTCTTCCTGGACGCTGCAGATCGCTTCTTGATGCGGGCCTTTTTCTTGGATGCCGCCGTGGTTTTCCCTCCAGTATTCCCTCCGGTATTTCCTCCGGTTTTCCGGGCTGTCTTTCGGATTGCAGCCTTGGGCTTCATTTCGGCGGACGTCAGCCTCTCGACCTTCTCCATGAACTCCTCGGGATCCACGGCTTCGTGACTCCGCTTCTTCCCTTTCATGGGCATCAGCAGCTTTTCCTTCACGAGCACCGCCAACAGGAATCCCGGCGTGTTCACCGACTTGCCCTTGAAGAGTCCATCGAGGACGATCGCCGTGATGGGCCGTTCCTCCGGTACCTCGGCGAAGACTTTCTGGATGTTCTTCAGGGCGACCCATTCCCGGGAGAAGAACCCGCCGCCGGTGTTCTTGTGGATCCGGAAATACAGTGCGTCCTCGGGATCGCGTCCGACGTGGTAGGTCAGTTTGGACTTGCCGGAGAGTGTCTCGCAGGTGCCGGTCTTCACGACGGTTATGGATTCGTCCAGTGGATCTTCTTGCTTGGTCATGGTGTGTCTCCTTAAGTTGTGGATGAAATGGATAAGGTGTTAATCGAGAATGCCGTCCAGGACCTCCCGGAGCCGGCCGTTCACCCACGGGCATCCGGAATGACGAAACCCATACCGTAGTCGTCCGTGCCGAGATACACGGCGTAGATGAAACCCTGACACATGGAGGCTCCCTCCCAGGGAACGTCCGCCAGTGTCCACGGCATGTCGATGTCGGTGAGCACCCGGTCGGTGTCCCCGGGTTCGATCAGGACGAGGTAGCCTTGGTCATCTGCGTCGTAGGGATGTCCCTCCCATGTAAAGTCGTCGATCAATTGCTTCACCAAGGTTTCCACGACGGGGAAGGCGGGATGATTCCGATCGAGCTTCTCCAGATCGGAGTGAGACTTAAAGGTGATCATGCGTCCTCCATAAATGAACGGCCGGGTGGCCGGTGGATGTCGATACAAAGGGGAGATGAAAGGTACAGCGAGGGGGTGTTGGGTTGATTCAAATAAGTTACCCAGAAAGTCGCGGTTCAAAGATGCATTTCCAGATGTCTACGAAGGTCCTCCGGCAACCAATCCTCGTCCGGGATGAGGAAGCCCAGCGCGAACTGATTGTTGGGGAGGTACACGGCGTGGAAGCAATCATCGATCATGGTGACGCCCTCGAAGGGTACCTCGGACAATCGCCACGGCATGTCCAGGTCGGACAGTACGCGGTCCACGTCGCCGGGTTCTATGAGGACGAGATAGCCGTCGTCCTCGGGCACGTACTCGGGGTACTCGGCGATGACCGTCGAGATGAGTTCCTTGATGGTGGCGTAGAGAGGATCGTCACGGAATCGGTCAAGGTCGGGTACAGATTTGAAGGTCTTCATGGGGGCTCTCCTTTTGATGGGCAACAAAAAACCCGCCGACCGTGTGGCCTGGCGGGTGCGGATGGGGGGGGGTGGGGTGATTAAGCCAGTGTTAGATCAGGCTAGTGCCTCTGGGAATTGCCGGGTGGGGCCGATGGCGGATACGGCGGCAGATCAAGTGAGGCTATGAAGTTGGATGTATAGGGGAGTGTTAGGTTCTAAATGAACAATTACTAGGTTAGGCGGTCATTTATCAGACAACTATTATTGTTCTCTAGTGATGTGTACTTCTGTGTCCGGGTGTGCTCGGACATATATCCCACAAAAGATAACGGCCACCGGAGGAGCCGTTATCACATTTTCAAAAAGTCTTTAGCTTGTTTTCTTGCGTCTGGCTATACCAATCATTCCCACCAAGCTAGAGCCGAAGAGCCATGCTGCCGCTGGAATTGGGACGACACCGTAGGCTGAAACGTGCGAGGTTCCCGCACTGCAGCTGATGCTCAGAGCATCGCAATTGAAGTCGCCGAACTCGCGGAGAAAGTAATAGTACCCGCCACCTTCGGAGATTTGTGTTTCTCAATTGTAAACGCTGTACCATCCGTCAGCTTTCTCGACAATGACTTGGGGAGTTGTGTGTTTATTTGCGCGCTCATTTGACCCAGATTTGCATTTTTACGTGAACCTCCTCAAGTTTAGAGTTACTTCATTTATTCAGGCAAATAGAAATTAATGAGTGGGTCAAATTTTCGGTGCAAAAATGGCTCAATATTCGGCGCAAATCAATACAGAGGTAAAAGCATTACTCAATCTCCTACAGACGCTCACGGCATCCTGCCTCACCCCAACACTTGTACATCTATGTAGTCGTTTCTACCTTGCAGTGCCTGAGCACTGCAGGGCCGTATAGCCGTAAAGCAAGGTCCAGTAAGCCACAGGCCACGCTTGTACTGCAGGATGCCTCCCTGACGTCCATGTCATCTATTTCTTTGGTAAGAGTATATTGTTCGAACTAGTCCAGGGTAACTGTGGCACTGTCGGACGGAGCTGGTGTTACCTCGTTGTACTCGTCATCCGATACAGCACCAGTCACCGTATTCGTGTGCGGCGATGTATTTACCCTGGCGTCGAAGGTACAGGTGTAGGTGCCGTCTATGGCGATCGTCTGCGGCAGTTCGCAGGTCGTGCTCTGAATAGAGAGGTTGGCACCATCCGCGATGTCACCAAACATATCATCACTGAGAGCATCAAGCGTGACTGCCTCAACCGTAGAGGTATTGGTGACCTTGACCTGGTAAGTGACCACTGCCTCGATGGCCTTCTTGGTCAGGGTTGCCGTTGGTGCGGCATCCCTGATGTCCACCTTGGCCGAGCTGCTGCACATACGGTTGAACCCGTCATCGTCAACACCCATCGCCGTGGCCGTGTAGCTGTGGGTGGTGCCGCCGAGACCGGTCACATCGGCCGTGAAGGTGCAGCTGTAATACTCTCCCGGGGCAATGTCCCGTGGGATCGCGCAGGTACCCATGCCATCCAGGTCGCCGAAGCCCGAATCCGTCAGGCTGCTGATCGTCAACACATCCACGGTGGAGTCATTGTCGATGCGAATGCTGAACGAGACGCTGTCACCCGGCTCCATAACCATGGTCGGGCCGGCGGTCATGGTCAGCGTGCAGGCAGAATCCAGGTCGAGGATGTCGACCGTGGCGGGATCATCCCGGGTCAGCTCAGTGCCTTCATCATCGTTGGCCACTGCGGTAACGGTATCCTCATGGACGGTGAGTGGCTCGCCGCCGACGAAAGCGGTGAACGAGCAGCTGTAACTGCTCCCGTACACGATCGTCTGTGGCACGGAGCAGTCGGTGCTGATGATATCGATGTTGCTGCTGTTTGCGATATCGCCGAAGACATTGTCCGTAAGGCTGGTGAGGCTCAGACTGTCACTGCTGGCGGTACTGTCATTGCTGACCAGTACCGAGAAGGTGACATTGGCGCCCGGCTCGTTCACCGTGGTTGGACTTGCGGTCTTGGTCACCGACATCTCCGGCGTTACGTCGAGGATCTGTACCGTAGCGTCGTCAGAGCCTTCCAGCACCGTCTGGTTCTCGTCAAGGCCGCTGGCGGTGACGGTATCCATGTGGGAGGTGCCGCCCTGGCCATTAACGGGGGCCATGAAATAACAAGTGTAGGTCTCGCCGTGGCCCAGATCCCGTGGTGTGGAGCAGGTCGTGCTGCTAATGTTGCTGTTGATGGCGTCTGTGATATCACCATAGACATTATCGATCAGGCTGGAGAGAGTGAGATCCTCAAATGGACTTTTATTCGTCACGCTGACATCGAATTTGACCATGCCGCCCGGTTCATCAACCGCTGTTGGTGTTGCGGTTTTTACCACATCGAGTGTCGCCGCCGGTACTTCAATCGGGAGCTGGAAGTTCGGGTCGCAGTTACACTTCGACGGCGATCCCGGGAAGGCATGTGATGGGTCCGTGCAGACGTTGTTTGCTCCCGACTGCCGCCAACTGGTGCAGTTTGGCAGGTTCAGGAAACCATCAGCATCGGTGTCCAGACACACGGCAGTGATGGTATCCGCAACAGCCTTGGGGCCACGCATATCGTAATAGATCGGATTGTTTTCATTATCAATGTCACCGCATTCGTCTTCGGGCTGGGGACAACTACCGCCCTTGCAGCTTGTATCCAGATCGACGTAATTACCCGCGCTGCCATCTGGCCGTGTAAAGATACCGGTTTCGGGCAGCGTGATGATGCTGCAGGAACCGGACAAGGCGCCATCACCGGCGACATCGAATGAGGTTTCGAAATAAGCTCCAACATCGAACCGTTCCTGGGCACTCAGCAGAAACTCGAAGGTGGCGCTGAACGAGGTGGTATCGCCAGGATAGGCGCAGCGGTCACCGCAGAGTTGCGGGGCGGGATTATTGTCCTCGTCCCGGCAAATGCTGGCATCAGTACTGCAGTCAGCTCCAGCGTTGACAGCCGGGTAGTCACAGATTGGGGCAAAGGTAATATCGGCCTCATTAACCAGACCATCCCCAGTGATATCAGCAACTCCGGACACACTGACATCATTGGCAGTACAGTTGAGATCAGACATGGCGATGTCCTCCATGCAACCGTTTACCACGATTTCACCTTCGCCAGGATTCGCTGCTACCGCCGGCATGGCTGTCATTACCAACAGCAGGACGAATATCAACAACGGAATGGTTATTGAAAGAATGTTCAAACAGCGTGTGGCTGTGGATGTATGGGTTGAAGACATGAGCGGCCCCTTAGTATTTGTGTATTTACGTCTGACCTTGTGTTGTTGCAGGGCCAAAACGGTCGATCAACGGGTTTCATGGCAACAGCCATGTGGTTGCATTCCTTTCATCCCATGCCTGGTAACTCATCTAACAGATCAGAACGGGTCGACATGGATTTGTACTATATTAAAAGCCAGAAAATTGACGACCGTCTACTGGACTGAAGTACAATGCAAACTTAAGGTCGTAATTAATTAAAGAATGGCTATTGAAGATTGCCTAACAAGGCAGTGGTGGCACAGGTGTGCCTGCCGGGATGTAGATGCAGTTTGGTAACCCGGATGGAGCACGGCGTTATCCGGAGGATTGCTTATGGCGTTCTCCCGGATTTCGGCTCATCGGGCTTGTATCCAGGGTCCGGAGCTAATGCGCCCTGCAGATTGTGTTAAATGTCTCCTTTTGGCGTGCGCCCTGCTAAGGCGGCGTTTTCCAGTGGGTGCGAATCCCACCCGGCAATTTTGCTTCCGGTCGGAATCGATCGGGACGATCATGGAAGCCACCCAGCCGGCGTGCAGAACATATTGCGACGTCGTAGTATTTGTGTGCCGAAAATATGGGGGCAGTTATGGACGATGAAACAGCAAAGATTACTTGTGTACTTCAGGGGCTTAAATTGGTTCGCCGCTGGGTGGACGAACTGGAAGGCCGCAACAGAAATAATGCGTTTGAATTGATGAATCTGGTAATGGTGGGTGAATTAACGAACGAAGAGGCATTCGCGCTGCTGGACAATGCTGTCGGCGGGCGCGACTGATAAGAAATAACAACCACGGTTGTGACTTCGCTACATTTGGAGTTAACAAAGAAAACGGCAAAAAATGCGCCGTAACCCATAGTTTTTCATTGTGGTGGGCCCGCCGGGACTCGAACCCGTTGCCGAGGGAGTCTCCCTTTCCCATGCCGGTCCAGGGTAATCGGGGACCGACCGCCTTTCGGGGTGGCCTTGAATCACGGCGGCGGAGTGGGGTGGATCTGTAGGTTCGGCATGCGCTACACCAATCCAGAGAAACAAATGCATGTCATATTTTTGACGAAAGAGTTAGTCGTCATGTATTCTGCAGAGGTAACAGCTAACAACAAAGCATCAATACAGGATCCTAAAGGCAAGATCCCGAAGTTAATAAATGATGCAGATACAGCTGAAGCAGCTATACAGAGATACAGCTGAAGCAGCTATACAGAAGGTTAAGCAGTTGGGTAATGCAAAACACTACTGGCAGAAAGTCCTGCATGCCATAAATCAGCTTGCCCTGCCGCGGACCAGGAGACTGGAGCGCGAGCTATCTGCTGTAGTGGATGAAAATCAGTCTCTGACGGTGGAACTGGAAAGAGTTCGCAATGAATTCGAGAGAACCAGGATCCGGGACAGAAACGAGATTGCAGAATTTGGGCAGAGAATCTCTGATCTCGAAACCGAACGCGATACAGCGAACCAACAATTGCATGTTCTCAAGACTCTCCTGGAAGAAGCTTCCATCCGCCAGGAATCTACTGCTACGCAAATCAGACGGCTGGAAAGTAAGCTGGAAGAGGAATATGCGAAGAATGAATCAATCCTGGAGACAATGCAGGCAACGCTGACGCAGGTCCAGCATAAGCAGCAGAACTTGTTACGGTTCCAGTCAGACCTGGATGATTTGGTTAGCAAAACCAAGCTGCAACTGCTGGAGGTAATCCAGACCGAATCAGTCAAGCCGCACAATCACATTTTGGGCATGGTCCTGATTGCTGCTCTTTTTCTGCTGGGCGCATTTGCAGGAGCGACATCGATCTGGATTGTTCGGCAAGATCTTCTGGAACTCTCTGCAGTGACCAAGGACTTGAATATATCTATTAAGGAGCATATCAGTAAGCATGAGGTAGCCTTGACGGAACCGCCGATACAGAAAGATTTCCGGATTTCCCCGGGACTGGGTGACACCACCAATGTCGCCCCGGTGGATTACATCAGAAACCTTGATAAGCCTGGTCAGGACTACACGAACACGCGCCTCGGGGAGGCTGGGCAAGCCGGTGCGACACACACACTGCCGGTGTCCTTCAATAAAACAGAACTGGATCCCGTTGAGCAGGAATCATCGGTGCCACACCAGACGAAAATCAACGGATACACACACCAGCCCGAATACGGGTCTGCTGAATGGGATCCGCCGCTGCTGTTGAGTAGTACAGAAGAGCAGGGCTATGACGGCACGTCCGTATTCAATCCGTTTGTGAAGGAACTGCAAACCAACCTGTTAGTATTGGGTTTTGACCTGGGTCAAGGGGGGGCAGATGGCTTCATTGGTGCGCATACCGAAAAGGCGTTGCAGGAATTTCAACTCCTGTATCTGCCAGTCTTAGGACCACAGCAGAAAACGGACCCAAATCATCTGGCTGCGATTGTCAGGCGTTTTGCCGATCTGGCGCAGGAAGATGAGAGGCAGTTCAAAATCAACAGTGGGGTACTGGCTGCAATCCGGTTAAGTAGTCTGCGCACCGGTGTGGAATTTTCTTTTCTTATGGAACTTGCTGCAGCCGAGAGTACCTTTGATTCAGATTCCAGGGCAGCGAAATCCTCCGCCGCAGGGCTTTACCAGTTCAAGCATGATACCTGGCTTGATACTGTCAAGCGGCATGGGGATAAATACGGCATTGAGAGCTACGTGTCACAGGTGGAATTTTTTGTAGGTAGTGACGGGAACAGGCGTCCCATGATTAGTGACTCTGTCGTTTATCAACATGTTCTAGACCTGCGTCATAACCCAAGGATGGCGGCGCTGATGGCAGCAGAATACCTCAAAGATAATATGCAGAGGCTCTCGCTCTCATTATCACTTGGCCAAGAACTCGGCCGTACCGAAATGTATTTAACCTATTTTCTCGGGGTATCAGGCGCAATTACCTTCCTGGAACTTCTAGACAAGAATCCGGATGAAGTGGCCGGCGATGTTTTCCCCGGTCCGGCAGCGCGCAATATGAATATTTTTCATCCCAGAAACAGAAAACCGAGGACTGTAGCTGAGGTTTATGATGTGTTTAACCGGAAATTCAACAATTCGCGCTACAGGGACTGGCGCGCGAACTGAATTTATTGCATCGTAGAAATCCAAATTAAACAGGAACAATGTCAGCTTGGCAGCCACCGGCGTGACTGGATCGATATGGTGCATGCTTGCCAGGACATCCACCATACCAGGCACGTACATGAGGAAACATCTCGCACCGATTGGGATTTATGACTGTAGTTGATAGGGTAGCAATGTTTTGATGCGGAACAGATTCATTCACACTATCGGCTGAACCCGGAAGTTCCTGGGGTAAGGGGCTGTAATTTCAATCAAACTGGGACTATCGACCCTTTCAGGTCGTTTAGTCGACTCTAATATAATCAATGACTTAAAGCCAGGAATCGAACCAAACTGGACGCTCACGTTTTTCGCCCAAGGTGGTTACACAGACACCTCTGGTTCCGTGTACCCTTGCTTGGTTGGGAAATATTTCATATAAGTATTTCGCCGTATATATCCAGCCAATATCTGCCGGATGTAGTATTGGATTAACCAGTCAAATTATTTAAAGGTGACTGGTAAGCAGATTGCTGTACTGTCCGTTTGACTTAGAGTTAAACTGTGTTCCTTTCCACTAATGCGATAAGAAAAAAACTCATCCAGAAAATAAGGGATGAGGGAAATCAGACTGTTGGCTGGTCCAGTTCAGTGAATGATTCTGTGCTCAACCGGGCTTCAAGTAGCAGCCATGTCAAAGGAACCACTGCGATGACAAGTAAGTCAAGCCCCCAGGCACGTAGTTTTTGGGCCTACTTTATGGCAGCGATGATTTTCTCTGCACTCGTCGTGTCAATAGTCGTGATCTTCAAAACATATCTAGACGATGGGACTAATCACCAACCCGTTGCCTCCATGCAGAGTTCCGCTAATAGCCAGGCCAGCGAAGCGGCGCCCCTCCATACCGGCCCTGTCGTGAGAGCTGATGCGGTAAATTCCTATGAAGCGCGGCTCCAGAAACTTGAAGACTGGATAATAGAAACTCAGGATGCATCTGCAGCTCGCTCCCGGCAGTTGGAAATCTGGCTGGGGCAGACACAAAACGCCTACGAAGCCCGATTTGAGCAAATAGAACAACGCATGGTTTCCGTGCCAACACCAAATGACATAACAACAACCAATAATCTTCTTCCCGATCCAGGTGCCTATGAACCCCGCTTACAACAGCTGGAAATGTGGATGACTCAGAATCGTGAAACCTATGAAATCAGGCTTGCTGAACTAGAAGAACGTCTTTATCAGACCCAGGAAACTGCTGAAATAAGGTTCGAACAAATGGAACATCGCCGAACACAAGCGAATGTTCCCTACGAAGAACGCTTGCAGAATGTGGAGCAACAACTCAATCGAGCCGTAGATGAATCCAGGGCAAAACTTCAAAAGATCGAGAAAATCCTAATTCATACCGCATCACGTCTAGATGATTTGTCTGCTGTGATTGTTGCCCAGGCGGAATACAAAGACACCATTGTCGCGATCAACGAGACAACAGTGGCAGAACCCCCAGCAGCACTTCCCAGAACACCAGCTGCTGTTAGCCACACTATGCAGCCTCATCTGCAGACATCCGGGAATCTGCCCCTGGAGGAAAATTTAACTAAGGGACAACCGTATGCCATTGAAGGACAAAACCCGCCGCCATCTGTGAATTCAGGCAACTGGGCGATCAACCTTGCGTCCTACTCTAGAAAAAGCATTGCAGCCAGGAAAATGGCTGAATTTCAGGAGAATGGCGTTCAGGTGCGGATGACATCGGCCATTGTCCGCGGCAAGATTATGTATCGTCTGCAAGTTGCCGGTTTTGCTTCATTCGAAGCGGCTAAGTTGGCAGTTCCTTCAATCAGGCAGCAACTCAATCTGAAAGATACTTGGATAACCAGGATCTAGAGTCATCCGAGCCATGCTTACTGGAATCTTATCAGTGGATGACTTTTTCCTGTTCAGGCTGCCATCTCCTATTAGGTTAGGTCTGCTTGGACTGATTACGAATATCAAAATATAAACAATCAGCTTAGCAGTACCAAAGGCTGCTTGTATATTTGCCTGCTCGTTTGACCCAAATTTGCATTGTTACGTGAACCTCTTCAAGTTCAGAGTTACTTTATATATTCAGGCAAATAGAAATTAATGAGTGGGTCAAATTTCAGTACAAATGTGGTTCAATATTTGGAGCAAGTCAACAATGTGCGGTTCTCCGCCAGACCGGCTTGAGAAAAATGTGGTGCCCCCGCCGTGCCCCTCCCCCGATGACGTTGAATAAGCCAGCCCGCTCGGTCGACTGAGTCGTCCCGACCCTAGTTGGACGGTCCTCGGAATTCCCCTCTATGCAGTCTCTTGGTCGTGCAGAAAAATCCCTTGGCCCAAATGCCATAACGCGATGATTTCTATGAGGAGTGGTGGGCCCGCCAGGACTCGAACCTGGGACCAAGGGATTATGAGTCCCCCTTTCCCTCTGTTATTGCTTCAGAAAGATCAAGAAACGTAACTGCTTT
>JBDLJX010000060.1:0-16122 GCA_039714155.1 Pseudomonadota bacterium
AGGCAATGAAGCCGACCCACATATTGGCCAGACCCAGGCTGGCTGCCTTGTCATCATTCATGATTGCCCTCCCGCAGATTTCGGCACCACCACCAGGCGCGACCACATCGAGTCATGCCCCAGTCCGCAGTATTCATTGCACAGCAGGGAATACTCCCCCGTGCGCGGAAACGTTGTCGTGACCTCCGATATATAACCCGGCACGATCATGGTGGCCATGTTCGTATTGGGTACATGAACGCCATGCAGGACATCGGCACTGGCCATCCGGAAGGTGACTTGCGTGTCGACCGGGACCTCGATGCGCGGCGGGTAGAAACCATAGCGTGCCGCCACCAGGGTGACCGTCAGGCTGCCGTCGGGATTGGTTTTCACGCCGAGGTTGTCCTCGGCGAACTCTTCCGTAAGATGCAGGCGCGAGGAATCGATGGTCTCGACATTGCTTGGCGGGTGCAGGTTACTGGCTACGGCGTAATAACCCAGCATTACCCCCATCACGACGGCAAGGCCAAGGGATATCCAGACCCATTTTCTTTCCAGCGGGTCTTCGCAGATACTTTTCAATGGATCTTCCATTATGCCTTCCTCCCCTAGCTCACCGGTCCGTGTTCAAGGAACATGAAAAAAAACATATAGGCCCAGCCGGCGAAAATCAGCGCACCGAGCAGCAACATCAGCGCGAAGGTACCCTTGGGCGCACTGTCGAGGATCTTCTGTTCCTCTTCAGGGGTTAGTTGATTCATTCAGGTTCCTCCATTGGATTGTTGTATAACTATTTATTTACTGTGGGAGCGCCGTCCCCGGCGCGAATCGCGGCTGAAAGCTTCCGCGTCCTGCTCACGCCCCTCACCTACATCCCTGTAGGCGAAGCCGCTCCCACACTGCGCAGAGAGAATCGTTGAGAGTGGGAAGCTGACAGCATTCCCTGTAGACAGAAGCCGTTTATTCCTGCTGGTATCTGGCTTCACGGTGTCCCCCTTTTAATTTTGAGCCGATATTCGCCAATTTTGCTGTAAATTACAAGTAGAAGGCGGTAGCATCTTGCCTGTCTGTAGCACATCAGGGCAAATCGTACCCGGCGGGCAACGGGTACGTAATAACAAACCCGGCAAGGAAAAACCCATGTCAGACAAGCCAGACGAGCACACCAACCAGCTGGAACGGGCCGAGCACTATATTTATCTTGCCGCCGGTTATATCCTGGTGTTTGCGGCAGCCGGTTTGCTGGTTGCCGCCATCATCGAGATGGCCGGCAGTATCATGGAGGGCAAGTACACCACGGCCATGGTGCATCTGCTGGACCGGGTCCTGCTGGCGTTGATGCTGGCGGAAATCATCTACACCGTCGGTCGCATCTCGCGCACCCAGATGCTCGAGACCGAACCGTTTCTGATTGTCGGCATCATCGCGGCCATCCGGCGCATGCTGATCCTCACGGCGGAAAGCACCGGTCACGTCGATCTAACAGACCCGGTTTTTCAGGCGCTGCTGGCGGAACTGGGGCTGCTGGCGCTGATCATCTTCCTGCTCGCCTGGTCCATGCGCATGCTGGGTGATCGCGGTAAAAGTCCGGAATAACCCTGCCTTCTTGACATAGATCATGGAATTACCGGCCGAACTTGCCTACATGTAAGCAAATAGCTTGATGGGCTGAAAGATCCATCACCAATAAGAGGGGCATTACAACAATGAATATATCCGGCATCCTGGTAGTTACCGCACCGGAACATACCGGGAATGTCAGCAAAAAATTACAAAGCCTGACCGGTATCGAAATCCATTATGTCGATGCTGCGACCGGTCGTATTGTCATCACCCAGGAAGCCGAGACTATCAGTGCCGAGGTCGATGGCCTGAAGCGCATCCGCGCCCTGCCCCACATCGTTCTGGCGGAAATGTCCTGCCACTATTTTGAAGAAGACCGTGAGCTGCTGGATGCCATTCCAGCGGAACTTGACGACGAAGGACTCGAATCGGGCAGTGTACCCGCCTGTCTGAACGAATAATCTCTATCACCTGCAACAGAACCTGATCAAATCACAGGAGGCCATAATGGACCTGACACGCAGAGAATTTCTCAAATCCAGTGCAGCAACAGCCACCGCCACCGCGGCCGGCATCACGGTCCCGGCGGCCGCCCTTGCCAAATCCAAACAGGCCGATGCCGGTGTACAGTGGGACAAAAGCGTGTGTCGTTTCTGCGGCACCGGTTGCGGCATCATGGTCGCAACCAAAGGCGGCCGCATCGTCGCCACCAAGGGCGATCCGGATGCACCGGTCAACCGGGGGCTCAACTGCATCAAGGGATATTTCAACGGCAAGATCCAGTACGGCAAGGACCGCCTCACCCGGCCGTTGATGCGCATGACGGACGGCGAGTTCGACAAGCAGGGCAAGTTCCAGCCGGTCAGCTGGGAACGCGCCTTCGATGAAATGGAGAAGCAATTCAAGAAGACCTACCAGGATATGGGCCCGCACGGCGTCGCCGTCTTTGGCTCCGGCCAGTACACCATCCCGGAAGGTTATGTCATGGCCAAGCTGATGAAGGCCGGTTTCCGCAGCAACAACATCGATCCCAATGCCAGGCACTGCATGGCCTCGGCCGTGGTGGGCTTTATCCAGACCTTCGGCATCGACGAACCGGCCGGCAACTACGATGACATCGAACACACCGATACCGTCGTTACCTGGGGCGCCAATATGGCGGAGTGCCACCCCATCCTGTGGGCGCGCGTCTCCGACCGGCGGCTGGGCAATGACAATGTGAAGCTGGTGAACCTGACCACGATCAGCAACCAGACCTCCGATATCGCCGACCTGGAGATCGTCTTCAAGCCGGGCACCGACCTCGCCATCCAGAACTATATCCTGCGAGAAATCGTGAAGAACGACGCCGTCAACCACGATTTTGTCAACAAGCACTGCGTGTTCTCAACCGGCCCTTACGATATCGGCTACGGCATGCGCGGCACCTCCAAATATGCATTCGATGCCGAAAAGGACATCCAGGCCAAGGAACTGGTAGTGACGCTGGATGCGGACGAAGCCGTCGCCCAGCGCCGCAAGCCCGGCGAGAAGGTCAAGCAGAACAACACCAAAAAGCCGGTCAAACACTGGCTGATTACGTACGAGGAATTCAAGCGCGGCGTGGAGCCCTACACCCTGGACTTTGTGGCGGAACTGTCCAAAGGCGACCCGGATGAAGACCTGGCGGCATACAAACAGAAGCTGCAGGAACTGGCTAAACTTTACATGGACAAGAACCGCAAGCTGGTCAGCTACTGGACCATGGGCTTCAACCAGCACTACCGCGGTAGCTGGGTCAACGAGCAGAACTATGCCATCCACCTGCTGCTTGGCAAGCAGGCGCAGCCCGGCAACGGTGCCTTCTCGCTCACCGGCCAGCCATCGGCCTGCGGCACGGCCCGTGAAGTGGGCACCTTCGCCCACCGCCTGCCGGCGGACCTGGTGGTGTTCAATCCCAAACACCGTGCCTTCAGTGAAGGCCTGTGGAAGCTGCCGGCCAATACCCTGAATCCCAAGGTCGGCAGCCACATTACCAAGATCATGCGCGACCTGGAAGACGGCTCGGTCAAGTGGGCCTGGGTGCAGGTGAACAACCCCTTCCAGGCTACCGCCAATGCCAATCACTGGCTCAAGGCCGCGCGCAAGATGGACAACTTCCTGGTGGTATCGGATCCCTACCCCACCGTCTCGGCCAAGGTGGCCGACCTGATCCTGCCCACGGCCATGATCTTCGAGAAGTGGGGGCTGTACGGTAACGCGGAACGCCGCACCCAGGCCTGGCGCCAGCAGGTCAACCCGCCCGGTGAAGCCATGGGTGATGTCTGGCAGGGACTGGAGTTTGCCAAGCGCTTCAAGCTGAAGGAAGTCTGGGGCGAACAGGCGGTGCCCGGACTCAAGGCCGGGGGTTTCGAGGACGGCAAACTGCCGGACGTGCTGGCCGAGGCACAGAAGATGGGGTATTCGCCCGATGACACCCTCTACGATGTACTGTTCGCCAACAAGGAGAACCGCAAGGTCAAGTGGCCGGATAAATCGGTAGCAAAGGGCCACGGCAACCACATTGCCGAAAAACTGGATGACGGCTGGTTCCCGGAAAAGGCCCTGTTCAACGAATACCGGCAGTTCGGCGTGGGACATGCCCACGACCTCGCGGAGTTCGATGTCTACTACCGTGATGATGTGCGTGGCCTGAAGTGGCCGGTGGTTGACGGCAAGGAAACCCAGTGGCGTTTCAACGAGAAATACGACTCCTATTGCGCCAAGGGCAGCGGTTTTGATTTCTACGGCAAGGCCCTCAAGGCCCTGCCCAGTGGTGACCTGGACAAGGTCACCACTCCGGACAAGACCAGTCTCGCACACAAGGCCAAGATCTTTTTCCGACCCTATGCCGCACCACCGGAACAGCCGGACAAGAACTATGACCTGTGGTTCTCCACCGGCCGGGTACTGGAACACTGGCACACCGGCACCATGACACGGCGGGTCCCGGAACTGCATCGCGCCGTACCCACGGCCCTGCTGTACATGAACCCGGATGATGCCAAGGCACGCGGCATCCAGCGCAATGACGTGGTCTGGATCGAGTCGCGCCGCGGCAAGATCAAGGCCGTGGTGGAGACCCGGGGACGCAACCGTCCGGTGAAGGGCTATACCTTCGCGGCGTTCTTTGACGAGGGCGTGTTCGTCAACAAGGTCTGCCTGGACGTTACCTGCCCCATGTCGAAGGAAGAGGATTTCAAGAAGGCCGCCATCAAGGTCTACAAGGCCTGAGGGGGTTTACCGGGGTATCGCCACCGGCAGAACACGTGTTGATGAACAGTCACGCAAAGATCTCGCGGCGTAACTTTTTCGCCAGGGTGGGACAGGGGGCCGCACTGGCGGCCAGCGGCGGACTGGTCTGGCTGTACCTGCTGAAGCAGCAGGTACGGGCATCCCCGTACGCCATTCGCCCGCCGGGGGCCCGTGATGAACCGGACTTCCATGCCCGCTGCATCAAGTGCGGTCAATGCGTCGATGCCTGTCCCTACGATACCCTGGCACTGGCCACCGCCGATGCCGGCATCCCCATCGGTACACCCTATTTCGTGCCGCGCAACGTGCCCTGTTACATGTGTGAGGATATCCCCTGCGTCAGGGCCTGCCCGACCGGCGCGCTGGATCCTGCCCTGGACAATATCGATGACGCACGCATGGGGCTGGCGGTGATCGACATTGAGAACTGCCTGTCCTGGCAGGGGCTGCGCTGCGAGATCTGTTTCCGTGAATGCCCGGTACAGAGCGAGGCCATCACGGTCGAGCACCACCCGCGCCGGCTCAGCAAACACGCCATGTTCGTACCACTGGTGCACAGCAATGCCTGCACCGGCTGCGGCATCTGCGAGCAGGCCTGCCCGACCCAGAAGGCCGCCATTCGCGTGCTGCCGCCCGAGCTGGTGCAGGGCCAGATCGGCGATCACTATCGCCTGGGATGGACCGTCGACACGCCGATTACCCGGGATTTCAATGCCGGCGGTGGTGCAACGGGCGCCGACACCCCGGCCACCGGACTCGATTACCTGAACGAGGGCCCCCTGTGAACGAGGGCAACCAGACGACGAAAACCGGACCCGATGGCCGGCCGGTCAGGCCCTTCATCATGCCGTCGTCGTTCACGGGCAAGTTACGCGTCTGGCGCTATCTGCTCATGCGCCGCAGCATGCAACTTGGCATCCTGCTGCTGTTTCTGGGCACGGTGCGCGGCGGCTGGGAGGTGGCCGGCCGGCCGGTCCTGACCGGCAACCTGAGCAGTTCGGAGCTGTTTGGTCTGATCCCGATGGCTGATCCGTTTGCCGTGCTGCAAATCATGCTCACCGGCCACCTGCCGCTGCTGGAAGTGCTGCTGGGAGCTGCACTCATTCTCGGTATCTATGGACTCCTCGGCGGTCGCAGCTGGTGTGCATGGGTCTGCCCCGTCAACATGGTCACCGACCTGGCCGCCTGGTTGCGCCGCCGGCTTGGCATTACCGACATGTTTCGCCTCAGCCGTAATATCCGTTATACCGTCCTGATACTGACGCTGATCCTGTCGCTACTCACCGGTGTCGCTGCCTTCGAATGGATCAGCCCCATCAGCATGCTGCACCGGGAACTGATCTTCGGTGCCGGCCTCGGCTGGATCGCGGTGCTGGGTGTGTTCCTGTTCGATCTGTTTATCCTGCGCAATGGCTGGTGCGGACACCTGTGCCCACTGGGCGCGTTCTATGCGCTGGTCGGCAAGCTGGCGCAGGTGCGTGTCCGCTTCGACACCCCGACCTGCACCCATTGCGGCGAGTGCGCCAGGGTGTGTCCGGAACCCCAGGTACTGAACCTCAGGGAAGCCGCCACGGCAGGCATGATCGCCTCCGGTGAATGCAGCAACTGCGGCCGCTGCATCACCATTTGTCCCGAGGACACCCTGCATTTTGATCTGCGGCATTTGATCAAAACCCGAGAACAACCCGATACAAGCAAATTTCATCACAGGAGAGCAGCATGAAAACCATCCCGTTCCTCGCCACGTTCGGCCTCATGATTGCCGTCACCGGACCTGCATTCGGTGAAGCCATCGATGAACTCAATATGGGCCTGAGCAAGACCAGTGTGTTCGATACCCCGACCCCGTCCGCATCTGCCTACAGCGATGCCAAACCCGGCAAGAACGAATGGCTGCCGCGGGCCTGGGAGGGTGCACCGCCCCAGATCCCGCACCGGACCGAGATGTACCTGCCGGTGGTGGCCGCGGACAACCAGTGCCTGGACTGCCATGATGTGCCGAAATACATAGACAAGCCCAAAAACACGGACCGGACCATCAAGAACAAGAGCCCGATGTCGCGCGATCACTACGCGAACGCGGACCTGGAGGACGTGGCCGGTGCACGCTTCAACTGCACGCAGTGTCATGTACCCCAGTCGAATGCGGCGCCGCTGGTAGAGAGCACCTTTCGCTGAAACCCATGGATGGCGGACGCCGGGCATTTCTGCGTGGATCGCTGCTGACCCGTGCAGGCCGCGTGGAGGAAGTACGGCGGCAACAACCGCTGGGGCCACCCCCGCCCTGGCATCAGGGCCTGGCGCTGGCCGACCACTGCCTGGACTGCCCGCACCCCTGCATAGACGCCTGCGAACCGGGGATTATCCGCCTGCACCCGGTGGACCACGAGCAGGCCGGCCTCCCCTACCTCGACTTCAGCACCAACGGCTGCACCTTTTGCCAGGCTTGCGTCACGGCCTGTCCCATCGAAATCGAGGTGGTGGCCGACAGCCGGCCTGTCATCGGCACGGCACAACTGAACCGCAACACCTGCATTGCCTGGGATGACGTGATCTGCCTGGCCTGCAGCGGACGCTGCGACTACGGCGCCATCACCACAGTCCACCAGCGCCGGGCGCAGATCGAGGCGGAAGTCTGCAACGGCTGCGGGATGTGTGTGGCCGCCTGCCCGGTGCAGGCCCTGAGTATTGCTTAACCTGGCTGTTGCATTAGCCGTGAAACCAGCCCCGCGGTGAGAAGTGCGGGCGAGGAGCCTGTCGGATGATGGTATATCCCAAACCGGTCCTCGGCTTCGCTGCCTTCAGCGGCACCGGCAAGACCACCCTGTTGAAACAGCTGATCCCGTTGCTGGTCGCACGGAGTGTGCAGGTCGCTGTGATCAAGCATGCGCACCACAACTTCGATATCGACAAGCCGGGCAAGGACAGTTACGAATTGCGCAAGGCCGGTGCCCGGCAGCTGCTGGTGGCTTCGAGCAGGCGCTGGGCGTTGATGACCGAGACAGACAGCACTGATGATCCGCAGCTGCATGATTTGATTGGCCGGCTGAACCTGGACAACGTCGACCTCGTACTGGTCGAAGGCTTCAAACATGTACCGTTTACATGCATCGAGTTGCACCGGCCGGCACTCGGACATCCACTGCTGTACCCCGAAAACAGCCATATCATTGCCGTGGCCGCGGATGACCCGGTCGACACCGGCGGCCTGCCCTTGCTTGATCTCAACGATGTCGCTGCCGTTACGGATTTTGTCGTGGCGTGGTTAAGCAAGCTTTATTCATCGCCCCATTATTGATGTGTGATATCCCAATCATTGCAAAAAATCTTATTGTAGGAGCGGCTTTAGCCGCGAATGCGCATTCAAATATTTCTCAACCCCAATCGCGGCTAAAGCCGCTCCTACAAACCTCACCGGCGGTGGATTCCGGAATCCATACGACGATTCATGTCATCCTGTAAATCAGGCGGTGAACCCTGCTCTCAGGCCGGGATTTATGCAACTACCGGGTTATTTACACACAGTCTTTATCACGGCAGAGTTGATTTATATCAATGACGGCCTGACCCGCCCCGTACGAGTATGGTTTTCCCCGGGCGCTTGTTATTGCCACCCCCGTGAACGGCAACTTCAGTAGTAAACAACTATTGTGTACCCGCTCTCATGAAAGGGCACGGCAATCAAGTGCAGGATGTTGGATAAAGCAGCCAGAACGTGACACTGTCAGACTACGTAAATACCTTCGGCAAGGCGATGCTGCAGCGTTATGGTGAGCGTGTCCACAAGATCGCCATCGATGCCAATTTTACCTGCCCCAACCGGGACGGCAGCATCGGCCGCGGGGGCTGCACCTTCTGCAACAACGTGTCGTTCAGCCCCAACGGACATACACCCCCCCTGCTTACGGAGCAGATCGCCGCCGGCCGACGGGTCATCCGCAAGCGCACCGGCGCACGAAAATACCTTGCCTATTTCCAGGCCTACACGAATACCTACGCGGATGTTGACCAGCTCAGACAACTGTATGACCAGGCGCTGTCCGAACCGGATGTGATCGGCCTTGCCGTGGGCACACGACCGGACTGCGTCCCCGGGCCGGTACTGGACCTGCTCGCCGGCTATCAGCAGCAAGGCCATGAGATCTGGCTGGAACTGGGACTACAGTCCGCATTTGATGACTCACTCCGGCGCGTAAACCGGGGGCACGGTTTCAGCGAATACAAAACAGCGCTCCTTAATGCCCGTCACCGGCAATTGCAGGTCTGTACGCATCTCATACTTGGATTACCGGGCGAGTCCCGGAAGCATTGCGAAATTACCCTTGAACGGGTACTGGAGCTTGGTGTTGACGGCCTGAAACTCCATCCCCTGCATGTCGTGAAAGGCACACAACTGGCGAATGATTGGCGGCGTGGAGAGTACCGGCCCCTTACCCTGGATGAGTACGTTGATACCGCCACGCATCTCATTCTGCACACACCCCCGGATGTGGTCTATCACCGGGTAACCGCCACGGCGTCAAGAAACATCCTGCTCGCACCCGACTGGTGTTCAAGGAAATGGCTGGTATTGAATCGCATTACCGCTGCGCTGCACAGGCAACGACTGATAAACAACCCCTCCCGGATCACAGCTGACTGCAAGGAACCCCCACCATGGAACTCGTCTGCCCCGCCGGCAACCTTCCGTCTTTAAAAGCCGCGGTCGATCAGGGTGCGGACGCCGTCTACATCGGTTTCCGTGATGACACCAATGCGCGTCACTTCGCGGGCCTGAACTTCGACGACCAGCGGGCAATCAATGGCATTCGCTATGCACACGCACGGGCTGCAAAAGTGTTCGTTGCCATCAACACCTATCCGCAACCGGCTGGCTGGCCGCGCTGGCAGGCCGCGGTGGACAAGGCGGCCGAACTGGGTATCGATGCCTTGATACTGGCCGACATCGGCGTCATGGATTATGCAACGAAACAGTGGCCGGATCTGCGCCTGCACCTGTCCGTCCAGGGCTCGGCAACCAACCCGGAAGCCATCCGGTTTTATCACGAGCATTTCAATATCCAGCGCGCCGTTTTGCCACGGGTGCTTTCCCTCAGCCAGGTACAACAGGTTGCGGAACACAGTCCGGTACCGCTCGAGGTATTCGGTTTCGGTAGCCTGTGCGTTATGGTGGAAGGACGCTGCCTGCTGTCTTCCTATGTCACCGGCCGATCTCCCAACACCTATGGCGCCTGCTCACCCGCCAACGCGGTGCAATGGCAGGAAACAGCCACCGGCATGGAAACCCGGCTCAACGGGGTACTTATCGATCGCTACGGCAAGAATGAACCGGCCGGCTACCCGACGCTGTGCAAGGGTCGCTTCCAGGTCCATGGTCATACCTATTACGCCATCGAGGAGCCGACCAGCCTGAATACCCTGGCGCTGCTGCCGGAACTGCAGGCCATCGGGATCGAGGCCATCAAGATAGAAGGCCGGCAGCGCAGTCCGGCCTATGTCGCCCGGGTGGCGCAGGTATGGCGTGCCGCACTCGATACCTGTCAGCGTGATGCGGAAAACTACCGGCCCCGGAAAACCTGGCTGGCCGAACTGGCCAGGGTCTCCGAAGGTAGCCAAACCACCCTGGGCGCCTATCACCGGCCATGGCAATAGAGACAACAAATATATATGACACTCACACTCCCGAAACTCTCGCTCGGTCCCGTGCCCTACTACTGGTCACGCGAGACCCTGCTCGACTTTTACCAGCGCATCGCCACCACCCCGGTGGATATCGTCTATCTCGGCGAGACCGTATGCACGAAACGCCGTTCCATGAAACACGCGGACTGGCTGGAACTGGCGGCAACCCTGCAAACGGCCGGCAAGGAAGTGGTGCTGTCCACACTTACCCTGCTGGAGGCGGGATCCGAGCTTGGCAGCCTGCGGCGTCTGTGTGAACAGCAGGACTTCATGGTCGAGGCCAATGACATGTCGGCTGTTCAATTGCTCTCCGGCAACAAGGCATTTGTCACCGGTCCGGCCGTCAATATTTACAACGCACGAACCCTGTCCATGCTGGCCGGGCTCGGCCTGCAGCGCTGGGTGCTGCCGGTGGAACTCTCGCGCGACACGCTCGCGGCTATCCAGTCAGAACGTCCGGCGGGAGTGGCAACCGAGGTCTTCGCCTGGGGGCGGCTGCCACTGGCCTGGTCGGCGCGCTGTTTCACGGCCCGCGCCCATAACCTGCCCAAGGACGATTGCCAGTTTCGCTGCCTGGATTACCCGGATGGTCTGCTGCTCTCCACGCGCGAGGATGAATCCTTCCTGGTGCTGAACGGCATTCAGACCCAATCAGCCCGCACCCTGAACCTGATCAGCGAACTGGATGATCTCAAACAGCTGCAGGTGGATGTGCTGCGCATCAGTCCGCAGTCAAGGCACACGGAATCCATTATCGAGGCATTTCATGCCTGCCTGCTAGACAGTGCGGATATCCCCGAGGCCGTAACGGAACTTGGCAAGCTCATGCCCGTCGGTCCCTGCAACGGTTACTGGCACGGTGAAGCCGGCATGGATTCGCTGCAAAAAGTTGAACTGCAATGTCACGCCACATGAAATACAACAGCCTGCGTGATTTTCTGCAGGCACTGGAGGCATGCGGACAACTCAAACGCATCCACCAGGAAATCGATCCCTGCCTGGAAGTCACTGAAATCTGTTACCGGACGCTGCAGGCGGGTGGCCCGGCCCTGTTGTTTACCAACCCGAAGGGTGCTTCCATGCCGGTATTGGGCAACCTGTTTGGCACCACGGAGCGGGTCGCCATGGGTATGGGTGCGGATTCCGTGGCGGCACTGCGTGAAGTCGGCCGTACACTTGCCTTCCTCAAGGCGCCGGAATTGCCTGAAGGTCTGGGTGACATGCTGGAAAAACTGCCCGCCTTCAGAAAGTTGCGGGACGTCAATCCCCGCGAGGTGCGGCGTGCCGCCTGCCGGGAAAACATCATTGAAGGGCCTGACGTTGACCTGTCGTCACTGCCGATCCAGACCTGCTGGCCCGGGGATGCCGGCCCACTCATCACCTGGGGACTGGTTATCACCCGGGGACCCCACAAGAAACGGCAGAACCTTGGCATCTACCGGCAGCAGGTGATTGCCCGCAACAAGGTGATCATGCGCTGGCTGCCGCATCGCGGCGGCGCCATTGATTTTCGTGAATGGCAGGAGCTGCATCCAGGTAAGCGCTTTCCGGTCGCCGTGGCGCTGGGTGCCGATCCCGCCACGACGCTGGCCGCTGTCACGCCCATCCCCGATACCCTGTCGGAATACCAGTTCGCCGGCCTGTTGCGCGGCGCCAGGACCGAGGTCACGCCCGGTCAGCTCCACGACCTCCAGGTACCGGCATCGGCAGAGTTTGTCTTCGAGGGATTCATCGAACCGGGCGAAGAAGCCGACGAGGGCCCGTTTGGCGACCATACCGGCTACTACAACAGTGTGGAAAAGTTTCCGGTGTTTACTATCGAGCGCATCACGCACCGGAACAACCCGATTTTCCCGAGCACCTACATGGGCCGTGCCCCCTTCGATGAGCCTTCCGTGATGTCCATGGCGCTCAATGAAGTCTTTATCCCGCTGCTGCAGAAACAGTTCCCGGAAATTGTCGACTTTTATCTGCCGCCGGAGGCGTGTTCCTACCGGATCGCCGTGGTCAGTATTAAAAAGGCCTACCCGGGACATGCCCGGCGCATCATGTTCGGGGTGTGGTCCTACCTGCGCCAGTTCGCCTATACCAAGTTCGTCATTGTGACCGATGACGACATCAACGTGCGTGACTGGAGCGCGGTGATCTGGGCGATCAGCACCCGTATGGATCCCGTGCGCGACAGTGTGCTGGTGGAAAACACACCCATCGACTATCTCGACTTTGCCAGCCCCGTCTCCGGACTCGGTTCAAAAATCGGCTTTGATGCCACCAACAAGTGGCCAGCCGAGACCACCCGCCAGTGGGGCCGGCCCATCAGTATGTCGGACGAGGTAAAGCAGCGAGTTGATACCCTATGGGACAAACTGGGAATCAGCTGAGCAACTGCAATCCGGAGCAACGACATGCCTGCCAGGAAATACGAAATGGACAAACCATTCGATCTCGATAACAACGCTGCCTACCAGGCGTGGCGGGAACGCAAGCTGGAGGGTTATCCAGAACGGGTCGAAGACCTGATCGTTGAGGTCAGTGATCCCCGTCGGTTAACGAAGGCCGAATACAAGGCCATCCGCGAACGCTGCCGCAAGACCAACATGGCCATCTATGCCGGCCCCACCGGCAGTGACCCGGACAAGGCGATCCCCAGGTTACTCGGGGAACAGTTCGGGCTGAATGAACTGGATTGCAACATGGGTGCCGACGGCGATGGCATAACGACCCTGCAGGTGGTCGACAGTGAATGGCGCGGCAGTTACATCCCCTACACCAACCGTCCCATTCACTGGCATACGGACGGCTATTACAACCGGCCGGAACAGCAGATCCGGGGGCTACTGCTGCATTGTGTATCACCTGCGGTCAAAGGTGGTGAAAACGCCCTGCTGGACCATGAAATTGCCTATATACACCTGCGTGATACCAACCCGGATTACATCCGTGTGTTGATGATGTCTGAAGTCATGACCATCCCGCCCAATGTCGAGAACGGTATCGAGTTACGGCCCGCACGCAGCGGCCCGGTGTTTTCCCTGCTGCCGGGTGGCAACCTGCACATGCGTTATACCGCACGCACCCGCAGTATCGAATGGCACCCGGGCCCGCATGTCCGGGAAGCCGTCGGCGCCCTGACTGCCCTGCTTGCTTCGGATTCCCGCTATATCTACCGCGCCACACTGCAACCCGGCCAGGGACTGATCAGCAACAACGTGCTGCACGACCGTACCGGGTTTGATGAAGACGGGGAACACCGGCGGCAACTCTACCGGCTGCGTTATTATCAGCGTATTACTGACACGTAGTCCGGATGAAGTGGAACGGAATCCGGGGAATATGTACGCTGCACTCATTCATGCATGACCTGTTGTTCAGCCATCGTTATCGAGGCTCAACCCGAATTCAAACCTGTCTATTTTGATTCCTTCAGGAAACGCATTTTTCAGGCGTCGTTCAAACTCCTGGTAAACCTCTGCTTTATGTTGCTGGACGTTATAATCGCGACTTCCCGAATCGATCCCTTCCACCTCCAGGTCCATCTTGAACTCTACATCCGGAGCAATTTGTAATCGTATCTTTTCCATAAAGGACTCCACCTTTTCATTCTGGTTCAATTTGATATTGATCGCTGTGATGTCTTCATGCCACGCTTTCAAGTATAGCTTATCCTGAATTGCGTAAGGCTGCGGGGCTAAACATCCGGGTTATACTTTAAGCGGTCATTGAAATACAGATAATGGTTGGCCAGCGATAACCAAGGCAGCCATTCCGCGCGCGGCGACAGGAGAATTTCTGGTTAGTAAAGATACCTGTTCGGCTGCTGGGCTCGAACCGGAAAAAGCTGAAATCCGGCATCTTGAACCCAAGGGCAAGAGTCTTCCTGTCTGTGTACTCGTTTTGAATCGCCAGGATTATGCCCAGTGAGCCTCGTTAGGTGTTATTCCTGTAGTGCCTTCGCATCCGCGAATATAAAGCTGTACTCGTTTTCATTTACATCTATACGAATACGCCCACCGTGGCCCTCGGCGTATGCGAGCCATCCTGGTTTATGCTGACACTCCGGAACTTGTGGATGTTCTTCACCTTTCTTTCCGTCAAACCACGCTATGAGCATTGGCTCTGACAGGCTGCCGGAAGCAAGATCTTCCGCTAATATTTCGGCTAAAGAAAAGTTCAGCTCTTTTCCTTTTACATTAATTCGTTGCGATTCAAGTTGAACATGCTCCATTTCGCGAATCCCCGTGTAACACCTACAGGCAAGTAAACGGACCAACCGATCCGTATATCAATAGTAGTCTAATGGTTTCACCCCGTTTGGAATGTCCTGAATACGCTGGTTTTCTGCCGCTCAGGAGAACTTACAGTGTTTATGGATAGAAACTAATTCGTAACTGGTAATCAGTCCCGGTTATCAAGGGTCTCTTTCAGATATCCCACTTTCTTTTTATCTTCGACGCATCGAACTCATCCAGTTTGCGTGAAAGTTCCTCGCGGCTTTCACGCAGGATATGACTTGCCATGGGCAAGAAGATGTCTTCCTCTTTTTCATGATGCTTTATCATATGGTTTTCAAGATGTACCAGGCACTCGAGCACATGTTCCGAGTCCCTGGTCTTGATGACCCGTGCCATGTCCCGGATCAGGCGAACAATACTGGAATGCTCCTCCCGCAGTGCCATGGTCGGGCCTTGTGGCGCATTGGGCATTGATTCATAGGCGGGATACAACACCTCTTCTTCCAGGGCCATATGCCGCTTCAGGCTCGTAACAAGATCATTGAATGCCTGGTTCACGGTCCCCCAGTCCTCTATTCCCGCTGCATCCTGGCATAGGGAAAGCAGTTCTTCATACAATGAGTGTTCATGCTCAAGCCAGTTATCTGTGCTGCCCATGGGCCGGTGTTCCTGTTGCCGTGTGTTAGCTGAATGTGCGTTCATAGAGCGGCAGGGCTTTCTGCGCCATGCTGCTTACTTGTCTGGGCAGCCAGAGTGAATCTACATCCAGACCATCGAGGAAATTCTTGACCTCCAGCCCCAGTTCCGTGTCGCCTTCCATCCGTAGCCGGCGCTGGAAAAACAGGGTATCGGTATCCTCACGCCGGGCGGCAAGCAGCAGGAATGCGTGCAGGGTGCCGGTGATGGACAGATCCGGCATATTCTTCGACCGGCTGGCCACCAGCCTCCCCTGTTGCAGGGTTATGCAAAAGCTCAGCCGCATGTCCCGAACATGGATGCGCACAGTGCGGTCCTGCAGGTAGTCCAGTTCGCCGTTTCGCAAGGCGCCGGCAAGGACCCGGTTTAGGACGGTAACGACCGCCGTGCTGTGTACCCTGCCCGGAATGATGGCAAGGGGCGTTGACAGCAGGCGGGGGAATAACGGTGCCTTATCAGTAAAATCAGTCATGGTTAGTCTTGAATGTGCAATTCTCGAATTGGCCGAGAATGCTTTATGCATGGGCATTGTCGCCACAGCCATGCCTTGTGGCCTTGATTGAGATCAACAACAGCACTGTCTGTGCCCTGACTAGCCGGCAGCCCGTGGCCCGCCCAGCCGCTCAACCATCCGGTCCGCGACCCGGAAGGCATTGGCATAGATGGTCCAGGTATAGGGCACACTGCCACCCGT
>JBDLJX010000061.1:0-15674 GCA_039714155.1 Pseudomonadota bacterium
CCTATTGTGTTGAAAAACTCCTCGTAGATTCGGATACATGAGATAATCTCAGTCAGTTCTCACTGACAAGGATCTATGCCTATGATGGGGCAACTACCACCCTCCCAGAACGCCTTGTTCTACGATTTTTGCCTTGAAAAGTTTGTCTCTCAGGATCATTTGCTCCGGCAGATTGATCCATTACTTGATCTAAGTGATCTCCGCGATCACCTATCCTCCTATTACAGTCATACCGGCCGTCCCTCGGTGGATCCTGAGCTAATGATCCGCATGCTGATCGTAGGTTATTGCTACGGCATCCGCTCAGAACGGCGCCTGTGTGAGGAAGTGCACCTCAATCTGGCCTACCGGTGGTTTTGCCGGTTGGGCCTGGAAGGCAAGGTGCCCGACCATTCCACGTTCTCCGAGAACCGGCATGGACGGTTCCGTGAGAGTGATACTTTTCGGCATCTGTTTGAGTTGATATTGCAGCGCTGCATGGCCGAAGGTCTGGTGGGTGGCGAAGGATTTGCGACCGATGCGAGCCTTGTGAAGGCCGATGCCAGCCGCCAGCATCATCGGGAAGACGCTGATGACTGGGGCAATAGCCGTGCGGTACGCGAGTACCTTGAGGCAATTGATGAGGACGATACACAGACCGGCGAGGCAACAAGGAAGATCTCGCCAACTGATCCGGCGGCCAGCTATACGGCAGCCCCCGGTGGTCCGGCATTCTATGCCTACTCGACCAATTACCTGATCGACACCGATCACGGGATCATTATGGATGTCGAGCCGAGTACGGCCAATCGAACGGAAGAAGTTGAGTCTACCAAGACCATGATCGAGCGTGTCGAGGACCGCTTCGGGATCAAGCCAAAACGCCTGATCGGAGATACTGCCTATGGCACAGCGGCCATGCTCGGCTGGATCGTCGAAACAAAACAGATTGAACCGCACACACCTGTGTGGGACAAAACAGAGCGTACAGATGGTGCCTTTGATCGGTCGTACTTCACCTGGGATGCCGAGGCCGACTGTTATCTGTGCCCGGCGGGAAAAACGCTGCAACGCTATTGGCGAAAGTTCAAAAAGAAGCGCACGGGCATTATCAAGGACAACACTATTATATATAGCGCCAGAAAATGTGATTGTGATGCCTGTGAACACAAGCCACTTTGTTGCCCCAAAGTGCCGCAGCGAAAAATAAGGCGAAGTATTTACGAGTCATCGCGTGATGTGGCACGTGCGGTTGCGCAAACACCTGCTTACAAGAAGACACGCCGGCAACGAAAGAAAGTGGAGATGCTGTTTGCGCATATGAAGCGCATATTAAAACTGGACCGTCTACGATTGCGCGGTATGAGCGGTGCACATGATGAGTTCTTGCTGACAGCAACAGTACAGAACTTGCGCAGAATGGCAAAACTGCTCAGTCAACCACCACCAGATCGCAGGATAGGTGCGCCCGCATGACGGTAAATCCACCGATTTAACCAACAAAGACCATCATCTGAACCGATGATGGCACATCAAGAAGATCAGCCCTTGCCAAATGGCCGGCCGCAGCTATTACTCTCTCTCAAATACCGAGTTTTTCAACAAAATAGGCCAGAACAGGACATTCACTTATATACAAAAACGGCGACCCGAAGGCCGCTGCTTCTGTTGATATGGCTTCGTTTAAGCTGTTTTCCTGCGTGCCACACCCAGTAGGCTAAGAAGGCCGCTACACACGAGCCATGCTGCAGCGGGGATGGGAACTGCTACAGGTGTGTTGAAGGTGAGACTATCCAGAAAAGTGTCTGAAGAAAATGACGACCCAGGTTGTTGGTCAAAGATCACACTGTGGATTCCCTGGCCATCTAGACTTATCGACTGCCAGATCGCCCCAGAACTAAAAGCAGAATTTATCAGATTTCCGTTGATATCAAATGCACGCATTCGCAGAAAATCCGTGTCTCCACCGCCATCTCCCCACACAGCACTAATGGTGCCATCAACAAGAGCCGGTGTAGTACCATCAACTGGACTGACAAATCGCACATTTATAGGCGCATTAAATGTTGCGAAGGATTCGAAACTTCGACCACTCGGATCCGTCCCATATATGCCAATTCGTTCCTCATTACCACCACAAAACATGCAACCAAAAGTTACATAGAGGAGATTTGAGCTGAAAACCACCCCGTGCGATACAGCCAATTGCGTGTCAACTGGAATAAGAGTGGGGAGTTCCGTGCCTTCTACTGTAACAGTGGCAGCATGGGATGACATTGAGATAAGGCTACAGATGATGGTGAATACAGCACCATACAGACCTGATTTCTTCATGGCGATTTCCTCCTTATATTCATAATTATTACGACCTGTTTTTTATTCTTGTGGTCGTTAATTTATAAACTACCTGCGACAAGGGGAAGGTATATTGAGCCAGATCAACGGAAGTAAGGTAGGCTATACGGAAAATTACTTACTCATGGCTGGTGTGGGTGGGAATGCTGAAGGTCTCATAAGGGTCGATAATCCCCGTTTAGCAATGGCTAATATAAGTGATCGCTAAACGAGCACCTTCGACCCACTCTTGCCATTCAGCCAAAAAGTTTGGAAGGCAACAATGTACTGTAAGCAGCCGTTCCCGTGCCGGGTCTAGTCGGTACCATCAAACCAAAATTGCCTTACCCCAAATTCTTGGTAATGACCGGAAACCACTTAAGCCTGATCAGTAGAATAGATGTTCATTGCTGTCATCTGTATATGGATAATACTGCTTGATCATATGCAACAAATGGATTATAAAAATATACGTTTCTGTCTCATCAAGCAAAAGGAATAAGGGCCAATCAATAATAATCGCTGTCGTATTGCTCTTAGCCATGACTGTGACGTAACCTTATTTTTTATGGAGATCTTGCTATGAAGAAATCATATCTAATGAGCGCGGTATGTGCTTGTGCGTTTTCTTTTTCCGCGAGCCTGTCACAGGCTGCCGAGGACGCATGGACAGATTTTAACAAGGTCACCACCTTTAAGGTGTCTGATCACTTGAATGAAACTGTGCGCATAATTTTCGTAGATCAAACAAATCCAGCCGCGTGTCCTAATATCGAATTCTTTTATATTGATATAGAGCTGGGTAAAAGAGACAGGACGAGAAGTGAATTTGATCAGATGATGAATACAATCTACCTGGCGATTGCTACCGATCGAGATGTCCGTTTTTTGATAGATGGCAAACGTTGTACATCTGATGGCACTAGTCTGGCTCTCGGTATTGAAATAGATAACAACTAATTCTTCCATTACAAGTAGTTATTCGTTTTGCCTTCAGAGATCTTGATATGCGTTTAATCCACAAGCTCCTATGCTTTGTTTTGATTACGGGGTTGGTGGGATGCTTTGACAGCGACTCAGATAATTCGACAAACAACACTGCCAGATCTGCACGGCCATCCAGTACTGTCATGTTGATAGCTTCTGCAGCAAACTGGGAAAAATTGCAAATCCGGTTTTCATTAAATAATCAGTGGACTAAAGCAGATACCGATGCTATGAACGTCACAGATGCATCGGATCAGGATGACATCATCCCCTGGATCGGGCCGACTTTTGAAACAAGAATTTTCGGTGATAATGGATATGAGGAGAGACTTAAACAATGTCAAGAGGATTTTAATGTGATTGTTGATGACCAGGGATCGCGCAAGTGTTACCCCGATTTGGTAATACATAATGAGCCGGACAGATTAAACCCAGTAGAATTCGACTACAGATGCCCTGATCAGAATTCTCCTGTAGAAACTATTGGTCAATTAAGATATGGCTACTTCTGCGGGGGTGGCCATCCTGTAGATTTCTGGGCGTCTCCCCCACCAATGGACGCGGTAGATGCCTGTTGCCGTTACCATGATCTTCAGGTTTGGGGAGATACAATTGGAGATGTTCTTAGTAGAACCAACGAAAAGGGCATAATCATGTGTCTCAGCCAGGCAAAGAGCAATCCGATAGATCTCCTGTCGTCCGCAATCACGCAGCGTATAGAGAAATCCAGACACTGCTGGTATGACCATGCAAGATGGATCACAAGCGGGGCAGAGCCCAATGATCCACCACCACCAGAACCGTACTAGATTTTATACAAACCTATTAGGGAAGCTCTGATTTATTCATCATTTCGTTCATAATACGGCTTATTGATTCAAACGTCCCGGAGAACGACAGAATGCGCCAGGAGACTCTCGCAGATGAAGGTTTCGAACGTTTTCGCAAACCCACGCGCCGAGACCAGTTTCTCGCCGAGATGGAAGAAGTGATTCCATGGCGGGATCTGTGCAAAGTCATCAAGCCGTTTTATCCCGAACCGAAAGGCGCGGGACGTCGGCCTGTTGGGTTGGAGCGCATGCTGCGTATTCATTTCCTGCAACACTGGTTTAACCTGTCCGATCCGGCGGTGGAAGAAGCTCTGTACGACTCGCGGGCCATGCGCCGTTTCGTCAGCATTGATCTGGGGCGTGAGCCGGCACCCGATGAGACCACGGTATGCAATTTCCGCCATCTGCTGGAGGCGCATAACCTGGGTGATCAGTTGTTTGCATTGATCAATGCGTATCTTCAAGAGAACGGGCTGAAGGTTAGTACCGGCACGATTGTGGATGCCACGATCATTGATGCACCGAGCTCGACCAAGAACAAAGATGGCGAACGGGACCCGGAGATGTGCATCAAGCGAGAAAAGGCAACCAGTGGTACTTCGGTATGAAGGGGCATATTGGCGTCGATAGTCAGACCAAGCTGATTCATTCGGTGGCCGCTACCGCGGCGAACGTTCACGACAGTCAGCTGCTTGGTGACTTGCTGCACGGTGATGAGACCCGCGTGTGGGGTGATTCGGCCTATGCGGGGCAAGGCGATGTGATCCGCGAACATGCGCCAAAGGCGAAGGACTTTACCAACAAGAAAGGCTGCCGCAATCGCCCGCTGAGTGAAGAGGACGCGGCCAAAAACAGAACCAAATCGAAGGTCCGTGCAAAAGTCGAACATCCGTTTCTGGTGCTCAAACGTATCTTCGGTTTCAACAAGGTCCGTTACCGGGGGTTGGACAAGAACGCTAACCGGCTGTTTGTGGCTTGTGGATTGGTCAATCTGTACATGGCACGACGACAGTTGTTGCGACCCATGTAGGATACCTGCGTCTTGAATTTGCCGTTGACCCTGAGAACCGGGATTAACGGCAAAATAAGTGAGCAAATCATCTCGAATCCAGGCCATTTTAGAAAAATATGATTGCACTATTACAAAATTACTTGGATGCAGCTGGCAACGTTAATTGATCAGAGCTTCCTTAGGTATGTTTGTACACGTATCATGCTAGTTCACAGGAAATCCTGTGAGTGGCAGGTTTAGGACGTACTTGGAAATACAGAATGAGTTGCATGAATGACCGGTTTTGCTGCATGGTTGCCGTTCCCTGACGGATAGCGAACGGCAGCAGTTGGCCGATCCCGGACATTTCGAGGGTGAGCTGCGGAATTCTTAGCTAAACGTCCGGGTGCGGCTGGCAACGTGGTAGGATTTTTTCACCGGAGCGTCAGCGTTCAGCAAGATCCATGCGGCAATCGGCTGCCCAATTACCATGGGCTTTGCGGAATAAGGTTTTTTTATTCTTCCTGTAGCTTAGCAATTTTCTGATTCTTTGGGGGCAATGTTCCTACAAGCACTGTTCCCCCGGAGATACGCGCGGATCTATAATGGGACTATGGTGCCAGGGACCAATGGTCCGCAGCGTTATAAACAATTGTTCTCCGATCCGGTTCTGTCTGACGCAAGCCTTTTATGCGGTAAGCGCCGTCCATTGCATTTAGTGCAATCCTGAGAATGGTTAGACATACCCTATCCTTGCAAACGACAATTATACCTATCTGTCACCGACTGCTTTTGCCATTCCTTACGCTGCTCGTGTTGCTGGTACCTGCGCCGGGACACGGGCATGACCGGCTGGGCGCATTTGCGCGCGCGGACGCTGCCACGCCGCATCATAACGCACGTCTTCAGTCCTTACTCGATGCAGCCGCCAGGGATGGACTGCCGGGGGTATCGTTGCTGGTCAAGGGGCCTGGTATCGACTTCCAGGACGCAGCCGGCATGGCGGATTTGCTCACTGGCGAACCGCTTACGACAAACCATGCAGTGTACGCGGCGAGCCTTGGTAAGACATTCACAGCGACCGTCGCTTTACAGCTGTGCGATGAAGGGCTGCTCGGTCTAGAGACGCCAATAACCACCTGGCTTCCCGATGAGGTGACGAAGCACATTCCATCCAGTGGAAAAATCACGCTCCGCCATCTGCTCAGCCATACGACCGGCCTTATCGATTATATGAATGATGATAAGGCCTGGCGATCCGATTTTCTCACGGATCCGCGAAGGAAATGGACCCACAGCGACGTCGTTCCTTACCTTTATGACAAGCCGCTGCTTTTTGAACCAGGCACCAGTTATCATTACTCGAACAGCAATTACATTCTGGTGGGCGTGATTATCGAACAGGTTATCGGACAGCCCCTCCACACACTCATTCGCAAACGGATCCTGACGCCTCTCGGGCTGCAACATACATTCAACGGCCATGAAACCGTCAGAAGCGAAGAACGCGCGCACGGCTATATCAAGAGGCGTGGCCGTATTATCGATACGTATCCCTGGTACAGCCATTATGGGCTTGCGGATTCTGGCATACACAGCACACCGGGTGAACTGGCCCTATTCCTCAAATCGCTCTTTACCACCGAGGAGATTTTGAGTGAGACCATGCGAACGGAAATGACGAATGTTTCGGAATTAGGTCATCCACCTTCCCGCTATGGAATGGGCATCATCGTGCAGCGGAGTCCCTGGGGTGCGGGCCGCTGGTACTCGCATGATGGGATCGATCCGGGCTACCAGGCGGATATGATGTACCTTCCGGATCTTGATTTGACAGTTGTCCTTTCTGCAAACGCGAGCTTGGGAAAAGCGAACTTTATTTACGAAAAACTGATCAAGGCTGTGGTTCAAGTCGCTCTAGATGCGGTTCGGGAGAACCGCCGGTAAGGCAGGTAAAACGGGACGGAGGGATTAAGTTGTAGTGTGTGATTGGCTATTAAACACTCCCACCATCGCTTGTTACACGCCTCCAATTGAAGCATGTTGTTAATGTCGTCTAATGGCCGAACTCAGACATGCTGTATCAGTAAGCTACAGCGCTTGAATTGCACCATGGCACAGCACAGAATGCCTGTGTGAGTAACCAGCTATCACTGGAAGAGCTGCAGCAGGAAGCTGTCGCATTTCGACGGGAATGCGATGCTGTCATGCTGTCGACCACTTCGCCCGATGGAATGCCTGATGCCAGTTACGCGCCCTGCTTTCTCGATGGTGAAGGTAGATGTCACGTCCTGATCAGCCAGCTCGCTCGGCATACGAGAAATCTGGTTTCACAACCGATAGCAAGCCTGATGTGGATCGAGGACAAGAAATCGAGCCGCAATCCGTTCGCCCGGCGCCGTCTGGTTCTCCAATGCAGAGCCGAAATTATCGAACGTGACAGCAAGGAGTGGACCCGTACCCTGAAGCAGATGGAGGAACATCTCGGTAATACCGTTCCACTGTTGGCTAGCCTGCCGGACTTTATGCTGTTTCGTTTCGAGGCAGTCGAAGGCAACTACGTACGTGGTTTCGCGCAGGCCCACCCGGTGACCGGTAACGATCTTGTCATGGCTGAGCGCAGAACCCGGTAAGCCTGACGGACGGCAACTTGCACACTCGGGGATATTGCTTCTCGATCACCGGGCAGGATGTTCACTTACACTTGGAGAATGGCATGTTCTGGCCGGAAATCCCCGTTTAGTGATGGCTAATATAAGCAGCCACTAAACGAGAAAGAACGACCCTTTCCGGTCATTCGCCAATACTTGTCCTTATCCGTGTATACGCCTTCTCAACCTAACTCCCTACCAATCATATGTGTATGGGCGTAATGTGAAAACAGTCCTTGGGGACCAGTGTGGTTCAGCCCACCTGAATAATAATTGGCCAATACCCCTACTTTTCAGGAAAAGGGGTGTTTATTCTTCCTATTAGCTACCACTGTGCCACCCTTCTGAAAATCTGCAACAGAAACGCACCCAGCAGAATGACGGCCACACCCAATATGACGAAAACAATGGCCTCCCCTTCGAGAAAGGATTCCCCGAGGTAAACGACGGCGACGGCATAGGGCAGTTCGGTGATCGCCAACGCTGTTAGATAAAGAAGAAAGCGGTAGCGGAGGATGCCGAGCACGTAGCCGGGGATTTCAGACGGCACGGCCGCCTGAAACAGCAGAATGTGAATGAATCGTGTGTGTTCGCTTACCTGTTGTTCCCAGCCAGCGATTTTTTCCTCGCCGATGAGCATCGCCGCCACCGAGCGCCCCGAAAACCGACCAATACAAAACGAGACAATCCCGCCCAGGATCCAGCCAAGCCAGAGGAGTGCGAGACAGCCCGCCTTGCCCCAGGCATAGACCGCAATCGGGGCAAAAAGCGCACTCGAAAAGAAGGCCACCATCGCAGACAACATCGAAAGCAGTACAAACACCAGCATGCCGAGGAGCGGTGCCTCGGAAATTGCAGCCTCGGTCCAGATGATGATTTCTTCGGTCTTATCGTGCAGCGTATCTGATGCGGCAAAGAGACCCGCAATAATGATAATCGTGCCAATGATCAGGAAGTGGCGTTGTAAGCGGTGGCGGATGGTCATCGGAATGCACAGTAACACGGCAGAGCCGATCAATAGGAACTTGTGCCACCCTATACTATCGAATTCTGTTGAGATGTCCGGCGGGTGAGTTGATGTCGCTACGAACACTGAAATTCATATTGCCTAGACTGATTGTTGCTGCAAATGTCGCTTCTGCCGATCTCGATGACCTGAAACATCCGAGGATAGACCTTCACGCTGATTTCATTTGGGAAATGAACCGAAGGTCCTGGTTCGACCCTAAACGGAAGTACAGCGCCTCAGATTGAATGTCTCGAAAGCAGCGATAAAAGGACATAAGCTCTTCCATATAATCATGTCATTAACCAAGCATCGTTTGATACCGTCGTGATTTAGTGACATTTTCACCGTGAGATTCAAAAAATTCATCAATCTCTCGTCGCTTTAATTCATTGATTTATAACAGAGTCATTCAAAACCAGAGTAAATGGCGCATATATTGCTAATGTTTATTTTTTGTTTGCTGTGACTGCAAAGTCATTTGGTGTATGCGTGTCAGTCCTTCATCTGAATTTGGATAAAGAGAGCTATCCAGCTTGATCGAGGTTACCCCATTTCACCACAGATTTTCCTAAAGTTGGCTGAAATTCCAGCCGATACTTCGAAGATACCCCAATTACAAAAGGTGAAGGCAATGAATAAAAAAAGTTCAATTCTTATCAACAGCATTGTCGTTACAGGTATAGCGCTATTGCTATCTGCATGTGGTGGAGGCGGCGGTGGAGGGTCCGCAGGTACTGGAGAACTCACTGTCAGCGTCACGGATACGCCTATTAATGAAAGTGAAATCGCTGCGGTATGTATCGCCTTCAGCCGCATCACTGTTCATCATACCAACAGCGGCGACATCGTGATGCCATACAACCCATCGCCTCCACAAGTGGCACCTGAGACGCACTGTATGGACATGCCGGTCTGGGACGGCGTATTACCGGTACCGCCAGTCAGACTCGATGCCTTGGGTGGCCCCGTCACGGTAGCACTCGCCGAAAGCATTCAGGTGCCAGAGGGTCGCGTCACCTGGGTAAGATTGCACCTCATACCCGGTGAGTCATATATCGAAGACAACATCGGTGCACAACACGACCTGATTTGTCCAAGCTGCGAGCCGACCGACAACAATCAAGAGCGTGGCTTCAAGCTTAATCGGACATTTGAAGTGCCTGCAGACGTTCACATCGCGATGATGGTTGATATAGATCTTCGAAAGTCCCTTACCCAGCAAGGGGGTAGCGACACCTATGTCCTGCGGCCTACAGCTCGTATGGATCCCGATGCAGACCTGGGCACCGTCGCAGGAGAAGTCAATGAGACAGTCATCACCAGCTTGGGTGGAACGACATATACTGGCTCGGACATCGATACTGGCTGCGCCGCCTACGCATACGCCGGCCACAACACACCCCCCGATGATTACTATCATCCGGGATCCCCAGTAATAAACACCGCGAGTGTGAAGTACGACACTGCTATGGGTGTTTATCGCTATGCAATGGGAGCCTTGGTAGGCGGCACAGCATCTACTCCAGAGCCTTATACCATTGCTCTCACGTGCGACGCCGATGATCCTGAAGCAAACAACAGCCTCACTTTTACGGCAGGGCAGAATGCCGATGTGGTAGCCGGGGAAACGTGGACAACAAATTTCTAGGTTAGGCTACTCGCTCCACTGATTGTTCTGCGAGTTATTTCTGCTTACCCGAGCGAACTGCCAACAAAAACATGGATCCCCGCTATTGTGGCGGGGGTTTCTTGGTTGAAAGGGTCATGTGGGGTCAGCACGAACCTCCGATCATTAGCTATAGCTCAATGACCGTTTATAAGCTGCCGTTCGACAGTACAGCAGCGAATGACGGCTCATGGCCGGTTATCCCCGTTGCCGGCCCATTAACAATCGGGGTTAATGAGTACGATGAACGGCAGGTTACAAGTTGAACCCGGTAATTCAGACAGATTGTCCATGCACTGTCCCTGACTTTCCCGTTTACGATGTTTGGCGCACATGCCAAACCAACGGATAAGCTGCTGATTCTATGTCATGCTGAGATAGTATCTTTCCCGAAAATGGCTGTTCTCGGGAAAGATTGTCAATTCGCAGGCTGGATACAACGTTCGTCATCATTCTTTGGTGAATTGACCCAGGTACTGACCGGGCAAGCAGTCAACTGGCTGGATGGGGCAGAGGTCAGGTACTGCATAATCTCTTGTTTGTCCGTGATTCTTGAATCAAGCCACCAGTCATATTGAGCAGGGGCGATAATGGCTGGCATCCGCTCATGAATCGGCTTCATAATCTCATTAGATGGCATGACAATGATGGTGCAACTTTCAATACTGTCATCTTCACCTTGCCAGTGATCCCAGAGGCCGGCAAAGGCGAAGACCTTGCCATCCTTCATCCGGATGTGGTGCGGAACCTTGTTGCCATTAACCTGTTTCCATTCATAGAAGCCATCAGCGGGGATCAGGCAACGCTGGTGCTTGAACGGAGTGCGATAGGTAGGCTTTTCTGCTACAGACTCAATTCGGGCATTGATGGTTGAGTATTTTGACTTAGATTCCTTTGACCAGCTGGGTATCAGTCCCCACCGGGCCATGACTAATTCACGGCTGGTTTCTATATCACGGATGATAGGGATTTGCTGTGAGGGTGCGATGTTATACCGGGGCTTTAGTCCGAGTGGCTCTGTATGCTCCAGATTGAATGCTGCCCCGATCTGGGATTCTGGTGTATGGAGGGAAAAACGGCCGCACATGCTAAAACATATTACAGCAGGACAAGAATATTCCTACAGACGCCCCGTCAGGCAATTAGTATTCTGTCTTGGCACCTGAGCGACATATGTCAGCGATCCGACCAAGGTGAGAGCCAGGGCTGTCTGGGGAAGGTGTCTCCTGAAGGTCTTATTCTGCCCAAGAGTTGCCGTTCCCCGAACACATAAAACCCCGCTGATTCGGGGTTCCTAATCGGCGACTACCGGCCAAAAGTGATCATTCCCCGAATTTCTGTGAGTGGCCGGATAGCAGCAGAACTTGCCGTTCACGCCAGGTATTCTGTACTACCGATAGAGGCCAAAGGTTGCCATTCCTGAAAATAAAAAACGACGTTCCAAAGGTTCCAGCATGGAATTTAACATTCCTGCTACAGTCTATTAATAGTGTGAATAGCCTCGGTACCACTATCAATACGGGGTTTTCGATGTTTGCCATCGTCCTTAAATCGAAGCGCTTCTGTGTCGCGATTCTGTTGGTCCCGTTGTTGCTGGGTTACGTTGATGGAAGTGCAGCCAGCAGCGAGCCCGGCCGCTGGCAGGAGTTACCGTGGGTGGAAGGATTTGAGTCGGCCCTCCGCCAGGCCAAAAACACCGGTCGCCCGGCACTGGTCTATTTCCAGGCCAGATGGTGCAGTTGGTGCCACATCTATGAGCGGGACATCCTGGGTGATCCCGAGGTCCAGCGATCCATCGCGCAGCATTATATTCCCGTGCTGGTCAACTATGATGCACGTCCTGAACTGTTCAGACGTCTAGGCGGGTTCGGTCTGCCGTATACCGTGATCGTTTCACCGGCTGGCCATCCACTGGCGCGCCTGCCGGGCATCCTCAGTGTAAAGGATATGACCGCTGCTCTGGAAGAGATTGCAACAGGTAAAACCTGGTCGGTAGTCCAGACCGATGCATCGTGGGTACGTATCTCTAGGCTGGACACCAGCAGTTACCTGGGGTACCGCCGGGCGTACCTTGAACATCTTGACACGATCTTTGAACCCGAGACGGGAACATTTACCGGCTATCTGGGAAGCGGGACCGCGATCAAACGACCCGCGCCAATTGCGTGGCTCTACCTGGCACAACAGGATCTCTGGTTGCAACGGTCACGGGATGCTGCACGTATCACCATGGAGCGTCTGTACGATGAAGTGGATGGTGGCTTGTTTTATTTCCGCGATCCACACCGGGCCGATGAACACCTGGAAACATCCAAACTGCTGGATGCCAATATCTGGCTCGGCTACTGGCTGGCTTTTGCCGGAAAGCGTGATAATAACCCGGCGCTGATCCGCGCAGCGATCCATACAGTCGAATACCTGGAGCAAGTGCTCTGGGATTCACGCGAGGGCGGGTTTTACCAGGCCCAGATCGCGGACCCGGCGTATTATAGTGCCAGCCGGCAGGAACGCGATCACTGTGCGGCACCACCCATCGACCACATCAAACGAACAGATACCAATGCGCAGGCAGCCTGGGCCCTGGCGAAGATTGGTGACCTGCTCGACAATGAACATGCCTATAAGCTTGCTGCAGACACGCTTGATTCTATCCTGTTGACAAATCTGCACGACAACAGGCTATATCACTCACACCATGACGATACCGGATATGGCATCGCGTTCAACCTGCCGCATGATCTGTTCTGGATTCTGGCAGCCGCGCAGGAAGTGCAACGTGTCCGCTTTGATGACAAGCGCGGTCAAAAACTGCAGGCGGTCAAATCTTTGGCTGGCGAATGGCTGAATGGAACAATGCGTGCCGGCGATGCCAGGGATCTGCCCACCGATCTGCTTGGACTCATTGCCTGGGTGACTGTATTAACGCATGAACCGATGTGGCCAGCGGAGGCTACGAAATGGGCATTGAGAGGTGTGCAGATCGACCCACAGACACAGCCTCAGGACCCGGTGTTTGCGCTCATGGCCTGGGAGGAGCTGCTGGCAGCTCGGGAGCGGTAGAAAGCCGAGAATTGGGTGTAACCGGGATTACACTGAGATTGTAGAAGGTCCGCTTTCGGCTGCCAACACATGTCATTCGCATAATTCATGTGAACGGCAGGTTCATACGTTTTCGGACATTCGGATACATATAGCGATCGGCGGTGCCCGATACGCTTCGGTTATTCATCCAATCTGTCTGATCCCTTCGACGCATTTATGTGGAAACGGTTGCTTGAAGGTAATATTGTTTCTAACGGCTACTCCTCCAGTCATTCACACTTCTGACCCTATTCTCTTGCGCCGACGTACCCCTCTGGTGTGATAAACAAACATCGCAAAAGTAATAGTCAGACCGGCCAATATAAGTGCGATATATTTCATGTAGAGATGAAAAACCCCTGTATATAACAAAGAAATGCGCATACTATGCTCGAAATCATCCAAGGCAATGCCAGTTACATTTTCCAAGGAATCTTTATATGGCAACCCTTTTTTCACGTCAGACAGGATGTTAAGAACTGATTCAAAACCATAATTACTCACAAGATATGATACGCAGAAATAGGCCAGTGCATATTGAGCATTCCATGCTTCATGGCTCTCGATTATGTTGCTGTACCATTGGTTTCTTGTTGAGACATCATCCAATTTCGGTAGATCCCCAAAGATAAGAGCCCTAAACGCTACCTTGAATCGTCTTTCAGGGTACGTGTCTTCAAAATCTTTAAGCTTGTCAACCAAAACCTCGTGGGCTATGTAAGAAGTCAAACCCTCTTCTATCCAGGTTGCAGATTTGGCCGGGCCGGTACCATATTTATTTTGAATTACGCCATGCGTATGTTCATCGACTATTGCATGCGATAGAAAACTTCCCCACGCCGCCGTTTTTGGATGAAGATGAAGTGTATTGTTGCTTTGCTCTGAAATTCCAACCTTTAGCACTGCATTCACTTCCGTCGGAGTATATCCTAGGACAGTTGTAAGTCCCTGCACCATTTCATCGTCAGATCCATATAGGTACGCGGTGACCTTACCATCGGAATAAGGCAATCGTTGGCCAACTAATTGTACTGCCTGTTCGAGTATTCCGAGAACTCGCCTTGCATGCATTTCATCCCGTGTATGGAACAATATGCTTGCACTAGGCACTTCAAGTCGTCCGTCAAAATTGGCATCAATATCCGATGCATGTGCTTTATATGTTACAAACGCCAAAGCCATCATTACTGCATGTATGATATGGAACCAGTTAAAACTCATCACTCAGGTAATCACACACGTGTGGTAATCAGGTAGGGGCGACTATGCTGGGTTTCAGGATGGCTGCGTCATTACCAAAATAAAGGCAATATTTGTCGGAACACTTAATTACTGTCGGAAAGCTTTACGTTTATTCGGGCATGGTGTAATGAGATAAAGATACTAACTTACTGTAATTCTAAAATTTACCTATTAAGGTACAGTTCTTGCACATTTTGGCTTTGGCTGGAGCGTGCAGCAATGCCCATAAGGGTTGACATTGTTGAGTAGCCACTTGCAAAGAATAACACTTTCGTGAGGAGAGTATGTAATGAAGATTACGACACCAGTAATGCTCGCTATCGCATGTATCACATTACTTGCAGAGAATGCTTATGCGAGTACGGAGCCGGTACCGGAGATCAATGCTGGCACAGCTGCCATCGCCATCGGCCTGACGGTCGGCATCGTGGCACTGATCAAAGAGCGCCGCCGCAAGAAGTAACCACTACAGTGGCATCCACTGCCTTGTGCGGTGGATGCCTATTGTTATTCCCCTGTAAGAGAAGTTGATAGCAGTTTCGTTTGTTTCATGATTAGTTACCTTAATTTTGTTAACTCTAATTGGCGTCTGAAGTCCAGTTGGTGTAACAACACATCAGCAGAATAAAATCCAGTTTCTCTAAAGTCCACGCTTATTAACAACCGCTCGCCTCGCTACATCATGCGGTGCTGGTGCACAGGCCCCACGTGGACCTGACCCGGCACCGTGGCTTGTTTTCCTGTCGTTTTTCTGATTCGGGTTGCCGCGGATTAATAGCTGTAATTGAATGACAGCTGACAGTATTTAACTGGACGTTCACCGGAATTTAGTGAATGTCGCTTTTGGGTGTGCGCCGTTTAGCGATTTCTAATATTAGCGGATGGTGTAGTTCCGAGAACGACC
>JBDLJX010000062.1:0-15541 GCA_039714155.1 Pseudomonadota bacterium
CGCGATGGTGACACCTCATCAAGCGGTACCATCGCTGCCCTGATCGCGGTGGCCGGTGCCGACGGCGCCAGCGTTACCTCGGTCAATGGCGCCGACCTGACCGGTTCCGGTATTGTCAGTGTCACCGGTGGCAACGGCACCCTGGTCGTCGATCTCGACAGCGGAACCTATGAATATCAGGCGAATGTCGAGGATACCGGTACCGACAACTTCATTTTCACGATTACCGATGGCGACGGTGATACCGATTCGGTGGCTGTCAGCTATAACGTTAACGACCGGCCGAATTTCGAGACCGAGTCCTTCGTCTGGCTGCCGGTGGACCGTGGAGAACAGTCACCCGGGTTCGAGGGTGGCTACCCGATTGGCCTGAACGTATCCGATCTCGACAGCACCCTGAGCGTGGAAATCACCGAGGTACCGGATGACGGCCAGGCCGGTTATTACGATGGCAGCAACACCTTCATTCCGTTGAATGTCGGTGATATCTTCGTGCTTGCCATCGGTGAAAGCATGCCTCAGGTTGTCTATATCCCGCCGGACGTGGATCTTGAGACCGTCGATGATCCAATTACCGATATTGTGTCCTTCAGTGTGACAGAGGATGGTGATCCGCTGACCACGCAAACCGGCACCATCAATATCAATGCCATGCCGCCGTTTGATCTGCCGGGGCAGGAAGCCCAGATCGGTGATGGTAATACGCCACTGACATCCGGCAATGACCAGGAGGCTGATCTGGTACTGAACAGCAATCTGGTGACTGCTATTGCGATCGATATCAATAACGACGGTGTGATCAACAGCAGCTTTATCGAATTGTTCACCGATTTTCAGGAACGCCCGTCATCCGGTGGTGTGCCAATTCCGCCTGATCGCATTGTTCTGGATGAGCTTGAGGCAACGGTAACCGCAACGGTTACGCTTGATGGTGTCGAGTTTATCGTCATCGCCGAGAATGATGGTGTCAATCAATGGGCTTTTGACGCGGAAAGTGGCCTGATGAAGGCGGTGGTCGACTACAACGATGTCATGAGTGCCGATACCGGTGTCTTCAACGGTAGCCTTGCAGATTACCTTGTTGCCAACCCGCCGGAAGTCGGCGATACCTGGTCGGTGGTCTACAATGACTCCCAGGGTGGTAATGAACAGGCGCGCTTCATCAAGTTCGATTTCACCTACGACAACCCGGGTGATCCGTCTATCAGCGTCAGCGGTGATGCCGATGCGGTGAACATTATTTACGGTACCTCTGCCACTGACATGCTGACCGGTGGCAACGAGGGCGACGAGATCCACGGCCGCGGCGGCGATGACGTGCTGGTGGGCGGTGGCGGGGATGACATCTTCATCGGCGGCGGCGGGAATGACCGGCTGAGCGGTGATGCCGGTGCCGATACCTTTATCATCCGCTCCACGGGCGAGGGTATCGATACCGTTACAGATTACGATAATAATGAGTCAGATATACTTGATATATCAGATATTCTTGTCGGCTTTGATCCCGATAATGACAGTCTGTCGGACTTCGTGAGCATCACGTCTGACGGTGCCGATGCCACGGTGGCAGTCGATCCGAGTGGAAGCGGTGTTGCCTATGCCGATATTGCCCTGCTGTCGAATATCACGGCCGGGACCATGGTCACAATCCAGGTCAGCGAGGACACCACGGAAACACTGATCGTGGCCTGATCGTCGATTGACCGGTAATGCAGCAACAGGCAGGCGCATGGTAGCGCCTGCTTTGCCGTGCGGATATACGGGCGAATTTCACAAGGAGATGTGATTTAATCCACCCCCATGTTTAGACCACTCGAATTGTTCATTGGCCTGCGCTACACGCATGCCAAACGACGCACGCATTTTATTTCCTTTATTTCCCTGACATCGATGCTGGGAATTGCGCTTGGCGTGACGGCATTGATTACTGTTCTGTCCGTAATGAACGGTTTTGAACAGGAACTGCGTGAACGCATACTGGGCATGGCATCTCATGCGACTGTCAGTGAGTTCGGCGGGCGCTTGCAGGAATGGGAGCAGGTCCGTCAATCGGTCAGCGGGCATCAGCAGGTGCTGGCCGTTGCACCCTATATCAGCGGTGAAACCATGTTGAGTGCCGGCAAGCGCGTCAGTGGCGCAGTGGTGCGGGGCATATTGCCGGATGAAGAGGCCAGGGTCTCCGATGTGCTTCAGCATATTACCCGCGGTGATATCACACAGCTGCAGCCCGGTAACTACAGCATCATCCTGGGTAATGAACTGGCCTATTCGCTGGGCGTCGGTCTTGGTGGTGCCGTCACAGTCGTATCACCGCAGGTCATGGTCGGACCAATCGGACTGATGCCGCGGCTACGACGTTTTACCGTGGTGGGCATCTTTGAAATCGGTATGTATGAATATGACCGTGGCGTCGCGTTGACGCACATGCAGGATGCGGCACGGCTGTTTCAGCTGGACGATGATGTCAGTGGCGTGCGCCTGAAACTGGACGACCTGTTTGCGGCGCCACGTGTTGCACGGGAGCTGGCGGCAACCTTGTCCGGTAATTACCGGGTGCAGGACTGGACCCGGCAGCACGCGAATTTTTTCCGTGCCGTGAAAACCGAGAAGCGGGTCATGTTCATTATCCTGACTCTGATTATCGCTGTCGCGGCCTTTAATATTGTCTCCACGCTGGTCATGGTGGTGACGGACAAGCAAGCCGATATCGCCATCCTGCGAACACTGGGTGCCTCACCGCGTACCATTATGATTATCTTTGTTATCCAGGGCGCCGTTATCGGCATCCTTGGTACCTTGCTGGGTGTGCTGGGCGGTGTGGCACTGGCACTGAATGTCGAAACACTGGTCCCGGCAATCGAGTCGTTCTTCAACGTCCAGTTTCTCGCGCCGGATGTCTATTACATCAGCAAGCTGCCATCAGACCTGCACTGGGATGATGTGCTTACCATGACCGCCGTTGCCCTGGTGCTGAGCCTGCTGGCGACGCTGTACCCTGCCTGGCGTGCTGCGCGTACCCTGCCGGCCGAGGCATTGCGCTATGAGTGATATCCTGACATGCAGCAATCTTGCCAAACATTTCCACGATGCGGAGAGTTCGCTGGAAGTGTTGAAGGATATCAACCTGTCAGTGGGCGAGGGTGAACAGATTGCCCTGATGGGTTCGTCCGGCAGTGGCAAAAGTACCCTGCTGCATCTGCTCGGTGGGCTTGATTTGCCCAGTAATGGTCATGTCAGCATTGCCGGCATCCGGCTGGACAGTCTGAATGCAGCCAGGCTTGGACGCCTGCGTAACCGGATGCTGGGCTTTGTCTACCAGTTTCACCACCTGCTGCCGGAGTTCACTGCGCTGGAGAACGTCGCCATGCCGTTGTTGATGCGTGGCCAATCGCCACACCAGGCTGGCAAGGCTGCTGCTGACATGCTGGATCGTGTTGGCCTCTCGCAACGGCTGATACACAAGCCTGGCCAATTGTCAGGTGGCGAGCGTCAGCGTGCTGCCGTGGCACGTGCACTGGTAACGCATCCACGTTGCGTGCTGGCCGATGAGCCGACCGGTAATCTCGATCGTCATAATGCCGAACATGTCTACCAGTTGATGCTGGAACTGAATCGCGAATTGGGCACCAGTTTTATAGTTGCCACGCACGACCCGAAAATCGCACAGCGCATGGACCGTATATATACCCTCGATGACGGTCTGCTGGTTCAGCAAGCTACATCATAACCAGGGAATTCATAAGTAAGCAGACATCCTCTTCCAGGACACGCCGTAAATACATCCATGCAGGCTCGACGGCGGCGTCCATGCCGCCGACGGTCCTGGAAGAGGATGTCTGCTTACTTCCGTACGGGTCAGTAACTGGTTCAGGGAAACGTAATGTTCAGGGACGAACATGATTCTCAAAACACTTGCCTTTGTCACCGGCATCCTGGTGCTGCATACCTGCGCCAGGCTACCACCCGCCTATAGCGTTTTTATCGGGCTGGCCTGTGCGGCCATAGCCATGCGCTGGCGGTGTTTGCGCTTGCCGGCACTGCTGGTGCTTGGCTTCAGCTGGGCAGGTATACAGGCCAGCCTGGTGTACGACCGGCTGCTGGATGTACAACTGGAAGGGCAGACGCTGCTGGTCGAAGGCCGGGTGGCTGATATCCCGCAACAGTTGTCTGCTACCGACTGGCGCTTTGTGTTTGTCAGTGAACGTCTTGACGACGGTTCCGGCTGGCGGCCATTCAAACGCAAACTGCGGCTGGGCTGGTATCGTGCATCACAGCAGCCGGTGGCCGGACAACGCTGGCGGCTGGCACTGCGCCTGAAGCGCCCGCACGGTTATGGCAACCCGGGCGGTTTTGATTATGAACGCTGGCTGTTTCAGCAACGCATTGCCGCGACCGGTTATGTCAGAAAAGATGTGCGTAACCGGCAACTGGAGCCTGCCTGGCAATCTCCTGTCAGCCGTATGCGGCAGTCTATTGCCCGGCAACTCAAGTCGATGACAGCCGGGTCCTCCAGCCTGTCACTGGTGCGCGCACTTACCATTGGCGATCGCAACGGGATTACACAACAGCAGTGGGAAACCCTGCGGGCAACAGGCACCAGTCACCTGATGGCAATTTCCGGCCTGCATATCAGTCTGGTCGCCGGGCTGGTTTTCTGGGTCTCGCAACTGGGCTGGGCCCGCGTTGCTGCATTGACAGCACATGTACCGGCACGCAAGGCGGCGGCATTACTGGCGCTGCTGGCAGCTCTGTTGTACGCCGCACTGGCCGGTTTCAGTATTCCAACGCAGCGCGCCGCTATCATGGTGGGTGTTGCCATGCTGGCCCTGCTAGCTGCACGCCACAGCAGGCCAGCAAATATATTGTGCCTGGCAGCCATTGCGGTACTCGTGAACGACCCGCTCGCGGTACTGGCCGCCGGCTGGTGGCTGTCGTTCTGGGCCGTTTGCCTGATTATCTATATCAGCAGTGCACGCATTGGCCGGCAACCGCTGTGGCGCAAGTGGACCTATGTACACCTGGTGCTTGGCATCAGCCTGTTACCGGTGCTGTTGGTCTTTTTCCAGCAGACGTCGGTGGTTGCGCCAGTGGCGAACAGCATTGCTGTGCCATGGACAGGCCTGCTGGTGGTGCCGCTGTCATTGCTGGGTGCGTTGTTGCTGCTGGTCAGTGACAGCGCAGGCGGGTTGTTGATCACTATTGCACTGCTGTTGCTTGATGGCCTGTGGCCATTGCTGCACTGGTTGGCTGAATTTGACTGGGCATTGTGGCAGCAGTCCCGGCCGCCCCTGTGGACGGCGGTGCCGGCAGTTGCCGGTATTCTGCTGCTGTTCGCCCCGCGGGGGGTGCCCGGTCGCTGGGTCGGGTTGTGCCTGTTGTTGCCGATGTTGACGGTCAAACCGTCCATGCCGCCAGTCGGTGAGGCCCGGGTTACCTTGCTGGATGTCGGTCAGGGTCTGGCCACGGTGGTGCAGACCCGCAACCATGCGTTGCTGTATGACGCCGGTCCACGTTACAGCCCGACATTCGATACCGGTAGTCGTGTTGTGGTGCCGTGGTTGCGCAGCCAGGGTATTGACCGGCTGGACCGGATGATCGTCAGTCATGGTGATAACGATCATATCGGCGGGTTCCGGTCGGTTTTCGAGTCGATACCGGTCAGGCGTTTGTCAGCCGGGGTGCCAGCGGCACTGGCCGGTTATGCGGCTGAGCAGTGTCAGCAAGGCGATAGCTGGGCCTGGGACGGGGTCACATTCAGCGTATTGCATCCCGCGATACACAGTAATGAAGCGGGTAATAACGCATCCTGTGTGGTCCGGGTGGTCTCGGCTGGCGGTCGATCACTACTGCTGACCGGCGATATTGAAGCGGCCGCCGAGGAGCGGCTGGTACGCGAGACAGCGATTGACCTGCGTGCCGACGTGCTGGTGGTCCCGCACCACGGCAGCCTGACCTCATCAACACCGGAATTTGTCCGTGCAGTGGTGCCGGATGCCGTGTTGTTCCCGGTCGGTTACCGCAACCGCTACCGGTTTCCCAGGGAGTCGGTGGTGGACCGTTACCGTGCTATCAATGCCCGCTTGTATGACACGGCCCGGCATGGCGCTATCAGCGTCAGCTTGCCGGCAGACGCCGGTACACCGCGAATCTCGACATGGCGGTGTGCATTTAGCCGCTACTGGCGGGATTGTGACTGAATTGGCTTGGCAGTAGCAGTAAATACAGTATTATCTGCGTTGCCCATTTGATCCGGATAGACAAAGGAAGGTGACTGCGTGTTAGAACTGGTGGAAGCGGGTGGCTGGTTAATGCTGCCGATCATCGCCTGCTCGATTGTGGCGCTGGCGATTATCGTGGAACGTATCTGGTCGCTGCAGGTACGCAAGGTATTGCCCAGGAACCTTGTTGCCCAGGTGTGGCGCTGGGAGAAGATCAATCAGCTGAATGCCCAGCACCTGCAGGAACTGCAGTCCAGCTCGCCACTGGGAAGCATCCTCGCGGCCGGCATTGCCAATCGCAACCAGAGCCGCAATGTCATGAAGGACAGTATCGAGGACACCGGCCGGCACGTGGTACATGAACTCGAATATTACCTGAACTCACTCGGCACAATCGCGGCCATTACGCCATTGCTGGGGCTGCTGGGCACCGTCATCGGCATGATCAAGGTGTTCGCCACCATTACCACCCAGGGGGTGGGTAATCCCGGCGCGCTCGCCGGCGGTATTTCCGAGGCGCTGCTGACAACCGCGGCCGGTATGTCAGTCGCCATCCCGACGTTGATGTTTTACCGTTATTTCCGTGGTCGGGTACGCATGCTGGTGGTGCGTATGGAGCAGGAGGCGTTGCGCATGGTCGAAGTGATGCATGCCGGACGTGAGCAGGACAGCTAAATGAATATTCAGCCGGACAACCCGGAAGAACCGGAGATCAACCTGACGCCACTGATCGATGTGGTGTTCCTGCTGCTGATCTTTTTCATGGTCTCGACCACATTCGAGCACCAGTCCCGTATCCAGATCGAATTACCGGAAGCCACGGCCGAACCCGGCAAGCCCGAGGATGAGGCGCTGGAGATTCTTATCGATGCCGAGGGGCGTTATTTTCTCGGTGACCAGCAGGTGGTGAACACGGAGCTGAAAACGCTGAAGGGCGCCATTCGCAAGGCGGTCGGTGATCGCGAATCAATGCCAGTCACCATTCGGGCAGATGCCAGGACCCCGCACCAGGCAGTGGTACGGGCGCTGGACGCCACCAGTCAACTGGGCCTGGTCCACATCTCACTGGCAACATCGAAGATTGACGAAGAGTAGACGCAGTCTGCAACGACTGGTTAACCACTGGTACACACGCAGCCCCTGGCTGCTGTTGTTGACCCCCTTGTCGCTGGTTTACCGCGTTATCATTCGTCTGCGCCGTTCACTCTATCGCCTCGGCATCTTCAGCAGTAGCCGCTTGCCGGTGCCCGTCATCGTGATCGGCAATCTGGCGGTGGGGGGGACCGGTAAAACTCCGCTGGTTGCCTGGCTGGCCGTGTATTTGCAGGGCAAGGGTTTTCGGCCGGGGATTGTCGCGCGTGGTTATGGCGGCCAGGCCCGGCATTGGCCGCAGCAGGCCCGTCCGGACAGTGATCCGGTGATGGTCGGTGACGAGGCGGTACTGCTGGCCGGTAAAACCGGCTGTCCCATGGCGGTTGGCCCGGACCGGATTGCCGCGGCCCGGGCACTGCTCGAGCACAGTGACTGTAACCTGATCCTGAGTGATGACGGCATGCAGCATTACGCCATGCAACGGGATATCGAGATTGCCGTCATCGATGGCATCAGGCGACTGGGTAACGGCTTTTGCCTGCCGGCAGGGCCGTTACGTGAGCCGGCCCGGCGGCTGGCCGACGTTGACCTGGTGGTGGTCAACGGGCTGGGCAATCACGGCGAGTATCCAATGAAAATGCGGACAACCACGGCCTATGCCCTCAAGGATGACACCGGGCCACGGGAATTGCGTGCATTTCGTCACCAACCCGTGCATGCCATTGCCGGTATTGGCAATCCGGAACGGTTTTTTGCGGCCCTGCGGCAGGCGAGCCTGTCACTGACCGAGCACCCGTTTCCTGATCACCATGCCTTTGTTGCGGAAGATATCGAGTTTGGTGCCGGGCATGCGGTTATCATGACCGAGAAGGATGCCGTCAAATGCCGGGATTTTGCCGTGGATAATTGCTGGTACGCGCCTGTTACAATAAGCATGCCCCCGGAGTTTGAAACCCGGCTTGACCAACTGCTAGCGGCTGAAAAGTCACCAGGAACATTATGATAGACAAGAAACTACTCGATATTCTTGCCTGCCCGGTATGCAAGGGACCACTTGTATATCACGAGGCTGAGGACGAACTGATTTGCAAGGTGGACCGGCTGGCCTATCCGGTCCGTGATGATATTCCGGTCATGCTGGAAGAAGAGGCACGCAGGCTACCGGCCGAGGAGGAGGTCTGAACTCCGGCGGGCCAGGATAGCCATATTTGTCATTCATGTGAAAAATGATTCCATGGTTTTATCAATGCAAGTCTCTGTGTCTCCTGCGCCTCTGCGGTTATCCGGAATTCGATGAAAACACCATTCAAGGTCGTTATTCCTGCGCGTTATGCCTCCAGCCGCCTGCCGGGCAAGCCGTTACTGGAACTGGCCGGCCGGCCCATGCTGCAGCATGTTCACGCGCGTGCCGCCGAGAGTGCGGCGGCAGAAATTATCATTGCCACGGATGACCGTCGTATCGAGACAGCGGCCAGTGATTTCGACGCCCGGGTCTGCATGACCTCCGACCAGCACGAGTCCGGTACCGAACGACTTGCCGAAGTGGCGGAGCACTATGGCTGGGATGACGACACCATCATCGTCAACCTGCAGGGCGATGAACCACTGATGCCACCGCACCTGATCGACCAGGTGGCGACGGATCTGGCATCACATGAAGATGCTGCAATCGCAACACTGGCCTATCCGCTGGAAGCGACTGCCAACGAGGCCGATCCGCATGTGGTCAAGGTGGTGCTCGATCAGGCCGGCTATGCCATGTATTTCAGTCGGGCACCGATTCCGTGGCATCGTGACCCGGAAGAAACCGGTACCGGTATCCCGGGCAGTAATCCCGTGCTGCACCACCTCGGCCTGTATGCCTACCGGGCGGGTTTTCTGCAACACTACAGCCAGCTGGCGCCATCGCCACTGGAGATATTCGAGAAACTGGAACAGTTGCGCGCACTCTGGCACGGGCTGAAGATCCATGTCGGTATTGCTGATGAAATACCCGGTCCGGGTGTCGATACCGAGGCCGACCTGCAACGCGTGGCAGCCGTACTGGCGAATCAACAGGGATGAAAGCCGGTGGAACTATAAAGTGTATCCAATGGCATGACATAAGGCCGGTGTGATCCGGGTGTAACGTATGAAAGTGAAAGTTCTCTTCGTTTGCATGGGCAGCAACAAACAGGATTGAAATAGACAAGAATAATCAAAAGGATAGGGCGGTAACATACCGGCTGGATACACCTCCGGCGACACTCTCAGCAACAGACAAATACGCTCAGGTCGGGCAGGGTGTTTTATTCTGCCGGGAATAGACGAAGACCCACATCCACAGAAACCGCCTCACAGCGCCGCTGGTGAAGCCAGCGCGGGTGTTTTAATGCAGCCGCTCCTGCTTCTCCTGCGTGATCCGTTCATGCTCCCGTCGCTTCCAGGCATGGCATGGCGGGTGGTGGGTGTCTGTCAGAGAATGCTGATTGTTATATAAGAAATCACTAAAAGATCGGAACCGCCCCAAACACGTCATTTGACGTAAGTTACTGAATGTCTTGAAAGTACTGAAAGTTGCCGTTTGCAGCTCTACTGTCACTTGCCGCTTTATACGTAGTTTCCTTTATTGCTTTGTCACCCTGGGTGGTCTATATGTAGCTGAACGGCCAAGAATGAAAATAAGGTTCTGGCTGTAATACCAATAATTGGATTTGCGGAGGAATCATCATGAAGAAATCTCGCCTATCGGGTCCATTTGTTCTTTTTATTACCACTTTGGTTTTATGTCACGGCGCACATGCAAGCTTCATATATGATGTCGAACGATCGCTAGCTTGTACAAATGACTGCAGTGGAAATATCACTGTCGATGGTTATCTCGAGACTGACAGCTTGGGCACACTGGGGTTGGCTAATTTTACTGATTGGATGCTGACGTTTAACAGTACAAATTTCACCAATACGGTGCTGACTCCATCAAATAGCGAAATATTGTTACAGGGTATAGGCGGATCGGTTGTCGCTACAATGGACGAGTTGATAATTACCCAACCGGGGTTGAACAGCTCTGATGATTTCATTTTTGCTGTAAAGGAAGATTTTGCAGAAGTTTCTATAATCATAGTGTGGCAATTTCAGGGAGGGGATGGCAGTTCCGCACAAGAAATCATTACAAATTCTCCAAATGCAAGTTTCGACCCCTTTGATCAGGGGACTTTGACCTATATACCCGATCCACTAATTGTCTCATTACCAGCAATAATTCCACTCCCTGCCGCCATCTGGCTGTTCGGCTCCGGCCTGCTGGGTCTGATTGGGATATCCAGAAGAAAGAAAGCAGCTTAATTTTCATCAATCTGTGAGAGGGACTTAACAATGAAAAAACTGATTTCTGTATCTCCGATAACCGGGTTGTTGACAATGCTGTCTGGCAACGCGCACGCATCAGTCTCTATTCCAGTGCCCGAGATCGATGCTGGCACGGCCGCTATTGCCATCGGTTTGACTCTGGGTGTCGTGGCACTGGTCAGGGAACATCGCCGGAGAAAGTAATTACCAAATTTCCACCAATCTCTGACTGACGGCGGCCTTCGGGCCGCCGTTTTTTTATGCATAAGAAAACCCCGCCACCAGGACGGGGTAACACCAGCATGTTCGTGACGAGTTAGGAGGTGTTATTAGTCACGCCACTGGTTAAAACGATATGGCATGACGCCTGGGCTGCATATTGTCCTGAAGTACAAGCAGACAAAGAAACCCCGCCACAGTGGGCGGGCAACATCAGTATAGCCGCCCAATCCTCTCCGCCTCTCGCTGCTCATCTTTCTCTTGAAGTATGGCCATGCGCTGCTGAATAGCTTGTTCGTTACACCACACTAGGGTGTAATTGAGTACACGCTCGACAATAAACGGCTGTATGCCGTTGTTATTCATGCGGGTGGCTGCCATGCGCCGACCGTCATGCGGGGTAAATCGCGGGACTATCTTGTGGTTGCCACACCAGCGTTCGAGCCATGATTGAACATTGGTTGTCGTACAGGCGGGCAGGGGTAGTTGATCCAATGCGGCGGGGGTCAGGTGTACCCAGTGAGCGCGGCCATTCTTGGATAATTCAGCCGGGACAATCCAGCGGTCGCCGTCTTGATGGCCTTGCTGGGCCTCGCTGATGCGTAGCCCGGTCAGCAAAAGGAAGCGTAACGTCCTGGCGTTGGCTTTCGGCTCCTGCCATATCAGCCGGATTTCATCATCAGACAACACGCGGTCACGGGCTACAGGGGTGTATCCGGCCACACGGCGGGATACGTCATTCATGGGGTTGGATTCGATGTACCCCAGTTCGACGGCATAGCCGAACAGCTTTTTCAGGTTAGAGCGCAACTGATCTGCTGTCCGTGCGCCTCGCTTGGCGTATGCCTGGATGATCTCAACCAGCATGATGCGGGAAACGTCGCGCACCTTGCGGTGGCCGATGGCGGGCGATACTGCCCGGTCAAAGTAGCCCTGTGACAGTTCCGGGCGTTTGAAGGTCTTGATCGCGATCTCATCCACATACTTGGTAATCAGATCGTCTACGGTGACGTTGGACACGTCCTGCCGGAGTTGGTACTCAGCGGCCTTGAGTCGGGCCTGTTTCAGTTTGACGGTAGGGTAGTTGCCCAGGGTAATGATCTGGGTGCGGCCGTGCTGTTTGCGCCGGATCACCCAGACTTTCGAGCCACCTATGCGAACACGCAGGTATAATCCTGAACCATCACCCAGCCAGCGGTCAGTGTTGCCGGGTTTGGATGTGCGTACAGTCGCCTCGGTCAGTTTGCCCATCTGGATACACCTCTGGATACAGTTTGGTGTGGAACTATGGGAAACTATAGCGGACTGTAGCGGACTCTATAAGACAGGAATATCAAGAGGTTAAGGTAAAAATGCCAAAGGTTTCAGTGCTCTTCGTTTGCATGGGCAATATATGTCGTTCACCAACGGCCCAGGGTGTATTCGAGCATCTGGTTGAGATAGAGGGTCTTGCAGACATCATCATCATCGATTCTGCCGGTACCCATGCCTATCATGTCGGTGAAGGCCCGGATGAACGTGCCTCACAGGCCGCGGCCAGGCGTGGTATTGATATGAGTTCGCAGCATGCGCGCCGGGTCACTGCTGAGGATTTTGAAATGTTTAATTTTGTACTTGCCATGGACTACGGCAATTACGAGGACCTGAGTACGGTCTGTCCGCCGGGGCATGAAAACAAGCTGCGTTTGTTCCTGGAATACGCGCCGGATGTCAGTGAACAGGAAGTACCTGACCCCTACTATGGCGGGGCAGGCGGTTTCGAGCGGGTGCTTGACCTGGTGGAAGTGGCTGCAGCCGGCTTGCTGGCGGAAATACGCCAGCAGTACCGGTTGTAGCAGGGCCTGTTGTTATTCCGAGGCGACCTTTTCCTTGGGTGCTTGCGCCGTCTGTTCGGGTGCCTTGTGATCAGCCGCCGGTTTTGCAGCAGTGCCGGTATCTGTCGCGGTCGCTGGTGTGTCTGGATGCGCTTTTTTGGCAATCCGCTCTGTCACCGGTGTGACATTCTGTCCCTGCTCGTGATTGTCGGCCGGCTTCGGCTTGTTGTCCGTGCCCGCCGGTTTAGCCTCATTCGACTCAGCCGGCCTGGCCTGCTGCTGCGGCTTATCGGCCTGGCTGCTACTGCTGTTTTCCGGATTTCTGCGTCCGTCCTGACGATTGCCGCCGCCGCGGCGACGGCCGCCACGCCGGCCACGCCGCGAGCCTGAACCCTGCCCCCTGGCCTGGCGGGTATCCGTGCTGTCAGTCGTCGCCGGCTTGTCCTGGGTTGCGGCTGTGGCAGTTTCCTGGGCGGGTGTCCGGGCCTGTTTGCCCTTGCCACGGACATTGTCACGGCGTGCCGGGCGGGCAGTTTTCTGCCTGTCATCGCTGCGCCGTCTGCGGTTCTGGTTGCTGCGACGACCACCCGTGTTGCCACGTGCCGTGCTGCCACCCGTGCCGCGGCTGCCTGGCCTGCTACGGTTCCTGTTGCCCGGTTTTTTCGCGGGCTGTTCACTGTCATCGGTTGAACCGAACAGACCGGCAAACAGACGCCGCAACAGCCCCGGTTTCCTGGCCTCGGTTTTCGCCGGTTGTGTTTTGTGTGCCGGTGCCGGCGAAGTGGGTGCGAGGGTCTTGACGGCTGGTGTTTCCACCCGGGTGCGGGTTGCTGAGGTGGTTTCCGGTTCCTCTGCGGTCTGTTCTTCCTGAATAATGTGGTAACTGCGTTCCGCCTGTGAGCCGAGTTCATCCTTGCGGATGCGCTGGATATCGTAATTCGGTGTCTCCAGCGTCGGCACAGGAATCAGCATGACGGAAACCCGGTGGCGGTTTTCCAGGTCAACCAGCAGTTCGCGTTTTTCATTCAGCAGGTAGGTGCCGACATCGACCGGTACCCGGGCCACGACACGGATGGTGTTGTCCTTCATGGCCTCTTCTTCAATGATGCGCAGTGCCGACAGCGACAGCGATTCAACGCCCCTGATAGTTCCCTGGCCGGTACAGCGCGGGCAGACATTCTGGCTGGACTCACCCAGTGATGGCCGCAAGCGTTGCCGCGACATCTCCAGCAGCCCGAAGCGCGAAATGCGTCCGATCTGGACGCGGGCACGGTCCATCTTCAGGGCCTCACGCAGCCGGTTCTCCACTTCCCGGTGGTGCCTGGAGGGCTGCATATCGATGAAGTCGATTACTACCAGTCCGCCCAGGTCGCGGATGCGCAATTGCCGGGCAACTTCGTCAGCAGCCTCGAGGTTGGTGTTCAGGGCCGTTTCCTCGATATCACTGCCCTTGGTGGCACGGGCCGAGTTGATATCAATCGACAGCAGTGCCTCGGTGTGGTCGATGACGATGGCGCCACCGGAGGGCAGGGTAACTTCCCGCTGGAAGGCCGATTCAATCTGTGACTCGATCTGGAAACGGCTGAACAGCGGGGTCGAGTCCTCGTATAGCTTGAGCTTGTTCAGGTTGTGCGGCATGACCTGCTTCATGAAGGCACGGGCCTTGTCATGCACCTCGGCGCTGTCGATGAGGATTTCGGCAATGTCATTGCGCAGGTAATCACGCAGGGCACGGATGATGACATTGCTTTCCTGGTAGATCAGGAAGGGCGCCGGTCTGTCCCCGGCGGCCTTGGATATGGCACTCCACAAGGTCACCAGGTAGTCCAGATCCCACTGCAGTTCTTCGGCGCTGCGACCAACGCCGGCAGTGCGCACGATCATGCCCATGCCATCCGGGATATCCATCGCGCTCATGGCATCACGGACAAAATTGCGGTCTTCCCCCTGGATACGGCGGGAAACCCCGCCGGCCCGCGGGTTGTTCGGCATCAGGACAAGATAGCGGCCTGCCAGGCTGATGAAGGTGGTAAGTGCGGCGCCCTTGGTGCCACGTTCCTCTTTCTCGACCTGGACAACCAGTTCCTGGCCCTCGGCAAGGGCATCCTTGATGCTGAGACGTTTGCCACCGCTTTCGCGGGCACTGTCGGTGAAGTAGCTGCGGGCGACCTCTTTCAGTGGCAGGAAGCCGTGACGTTCTGCGCCATAGTCAACAAAGGCAGCTTCCAGACTGGGTTCAATGCGGGTAATTTTACCCTTGTAGACATTGGATTTTTTCTGACCGCGGGAAGGTACCTCGATATCAAGATCGTAGAGTTTCTGGCCATCGACCAGGGCGACACGCAGCTCTTCCGGCTGCGTGGTGTTGATGAGCATTCTTTTCATGTTTTATGTCTCTCGTGCGCTCAACCGTGCCCTGCAGTATGCAGAATGGCTGGCCATCAGTACGCGGGCCTGTTCGCCGGCTGGCGGCGGACGGCCAGCTAAATGCCGTTCCTGCGATGCGATGGTTTTCCGGTCTGATGGTTTGCAGCATGGAATTCAGGGGGAGCGCTAATTGTTGATTGATAGGGTTTAAATTCTGTTGTGTGCTAATTTCAGCAGAAGAATCAAGCACTTGTTGCTGGCAATCTCCTGCATGGAATAAGTGTCACCGGCATCCTGACCGACCTATATATAATATAGGTAATGGGCCGCGCCTTGGTGGACTATATCAACCTTGCTGTATACCCGCAATCAACCAGGCTGAATCTAGTGTGGTGTAACGGGTAACGTGCACATATCAGAGGCCCACAAATGACCCAGGACAAGGCGCAGCCTGCCGTTAATGGTTATTCCCTTAACAAAGGCTGCAACGCAGTATTGGGT
>JBDLJX010000063.1:0-14854 GCA_039714155.1 Pseudomonadota bacterium
CTCGTCTCGCCCGCAGGGAGGCCCACAAATGCCCCAATACTGCGTTGCAGCCTTTGTTAAGGGAATAGCCATTAACTGCAGGCTGCGCCTTGTCTTGGGTCATTTGTGGGCCTCTGATATGTGCACGTTATCCGTTACACCGCACTAGAAGTCAGTCGAGCACCTTGCCCTGGGCCAGTTCCTCGCCCGAAGCGTCGCGAATTGCCTGGATTTCAATCTCGAAGACCAGTGTCTGGCCGGCCAGTGGATGATTGCCATCCAGGTGGGCAGTTCCGTCCTTGATGGCGGTTACCTTGAAGTTGGCCGGTTCGCCGTGCTCGTCATGACCGGTGACATTGCCACCAACCTCGATTGTTTCGCCCGGCGGAAATGTGTCCAGTGGCACCTCCTGCACCAGTTCGATATTGCGCTTGCCAAAGGCATCATCCGGCAGCAGACGTGCCCTGACGATATCGCCAACACGGTGCTGTTCCAGTGCCTGCTCAAGTTTGCGAAACAGTGTACCGGCCCCATGCAGGTAGCTGACCGGTGAGCCGGTCGCTTCCCTGACAACAACGCCCTCTGCGTTGGTCAGGGCATACTGCATGGTAATGACCTTGCCGTCGGTGATATGCTCGTTTGTACTCATGAATATTGCTGCTAAAACCTGTTGTTATGTAACTTGCCGGTGCAACATTATACGCGAACTTGCATCGCCGGAACGGGTCAAAATAATCAGAGTTACCGGGCATGTGCCCCGGTTAACAAATTGATCGAGCGGGCATCCTGTGCAACACGCAAAATTTACCATCGGGCAATGCATACAACACCGGCTGTTTGATTACCGCGGTGTCATTATTGACGTCGATCCGGTATTCCAGGGTACGGACGAGTGGTATGAACAGGTCGCCCGGAGCCGGCCACCCAGGGATGAACCCTGGTACCGCGTGCTGGTCGATGATGCTGATCACGAGACCTATGTTGCCGAGCGTAACCTCGCCGAGGATGAATCGTTCGAACCAATCAACCATCCGCTGGTGGATGAATTCTTCTCCGAGTTCCGGGAAGGCATTTACCTGACCGGCAGACATTCAAATTAGTTAATGCCATGATCGATACCTTGCGCGCTTTCCTGGGAAAGCATCTCAACACGGTTATCGAAGAACAGGACGATAAGCAGGCAATACACCTGGCAATCGCAACCCTGCTGATGGAGGTGGCGCGGGCGCACGCCGATATCAGTGAACCGGAACGCCAGGCAGTACAGCAGCTCCTTGAGACACATTTCGCAGTGCCGCCCGATGTATCGCGTACAATAGCTGCAGCGGCAGAGCATGAGGCGGAGCAGGCCGTCTCGCTGTACCCGATGACCAGCCTGATTAACCGGGAGTGCAGTCAGCCGGACAAACGGCAGATCGTCAGGATGCTATGGGAGGTCACTTTTGCAGACGGCCATATTGACAGTCACGAGGAACATCTGGTCAGAAAAGTGGCAGATCTGCTGCACGTGCCGCATCGTGAGTTTATTCGTGCGAAATTGCAGGCGACCGGTGACGGTGATGATTAACTGGAGTGCAGTGGCAAGTACCAGAGGGAACGCAAGACAGCCAACAGGCTCATCCGTGGGACGCTGTGAATGCGTCCCTGCTGCCGACACCCACGGAACCCTGTCGCCTGACTAATGAACTTGTTAGTAACAGGCGGGGATAAAAAAACGGGGCCGTGATGGCCCCGTTTTCCGGTTCCGTTCAGACCATTTCCTTCAGGCCCTTGAGCGGCAAAATCTTTACTACATTCCGTGCCGGTTTGGCCTTGAACATCATTTCTTCGCCGGTGAACGGGTTGATACCCTTGCGTGCCCGGGTGGCAGGCTTGCGAACAGTCTTGATCTTCATCAAGCCCGGAATCGTGCAGACCCCGGCACCGTTTTTCTTGATGTGACCATTAATAACAGTACTCAGAGAATCAAAAACGGCAACGATCTCTCTCTTCGCCAGGCCGGTGTCTTCGGCAATCGCCGCCATCATGGCTGACTTGGTCATGGGTGCCTTGATCGTCGGGACCCGTTTTACAGGTGCTTTCTTCTTCGCAGCAGACCTCTTTTTTACGGCCATTCGGTAGTACCCCTCTGTATGTGGTTAGGTAAGTGCACGCGTAAGATAGCACAATAAAGAAAATGTTAAAGCACTGGATTGCAGAAAATGCCTTGTATTGCAGTGTTTCGTTGTGGCGGGTATGCAGGGTGTTATTTCACGCTGCATTTACGATTGTCATTATCCGCCGCGTTTTGTTGTCCGTGGATTCCGGGGCATAGTGCTTCGGGTTGCCGGTTCGGTATCACCGCATGGCAAGAAAACCTCTATATATACAGAATATTCTGTGTTTCAGTGCAGGATTGTCTCATTAGCTCCGGTGTTTTCCTGCTGCCGATTGCCTTCGATATCGGTCGCCGGCGAGGCGTGATGCAACACCATGTGCCAGCCATTGCCATTGTATCGATAGACATTGGTGGCAATCACTGGTGGCTGTTCGCGGCCATCGATGGTGATATTTTCATACACGACGTGTACTGCCAGTTGCTCATTGGCGATCTGCCGGGCATGACTGACCTGGAAACGCAGTTGTTTTGAGCCGGACAGAATCTTCTGCCAGCTGCCACTCACTGCGGCAACACCCATGAGACGTTCCCCCAGCGGGTGAATGCATTCGATGTCATCCTGACTGCACCAGACCGCCATCATGGCGTCGTGATCACTGCTCTCGAAGGCCTGGTAAAACGCGGCCTCTGCCGCCATGGCGCTGGGAAAATCGTGTTGGGTCATTGTCTGTCCGGGTGGTTGTTATACAACTGCATGATATAACTGAAAAAATATACTGTAAAGCGGGCGCTGCGCCATGCCGGTAATGGTGCCAGACAGCTACATACGTACCACCCTGGTGCTGATGATGACAGGCTATTCAGGTGCCCACAACGGCTGTGTCATGCCGTCACAACGCCATTCCGGCTACCCCCAGCTGGCTAAATTTAAAGTGGTTTTAGCCGTTAAACCTGCTGTGAATCACGCTAACCACCGGATCTTTCTGGCCGGCGTCGGAGGATGCCAGCCACGGGCCATGGAAACAGGGTATGGATGTAGTAAAAAAACTGGCTGATAAAAAGAATCTTCAGGACCTGGTGCCACTGAATGCACTGTCCGATGCGCGCTTCGCCGAGCTTGCCCGCAAGATTGTGATCGAGGAGGTACGCAAAGGCCGCTACCTGTTCCGCACGGGCGACCGTGACAACCAGTCCCTCTACCTGCTGGATGGCAAAATCAATCTCATAGACGACCATCGCAAGGTCATCGGCGAGGTGGAGGCCGGCATGGATATCAGTCGCTACCCGATTGCCAACCAGCAACCCCGGACCCTGTCTGCACGTGCAGTTACCAAGGTGGTCATCGCCCGCATCGATTCCGGTTTGCTCGATGTACTTCTGACCTGGGACCAGACCTCCAGCACCGAGGTGACCGAAATCGGGGCTGATAATAACGAGGACTGGATGAGCCAGATGTTGCAGTCGGAAGCCTTCATCAGGATCCCGCCGGCTGCCATCCAGCGCCTGTTAATCAAGATGCAGTCGCTCCCGGTAGATGCAGGTGAAGTGGTTATCAGCCAGGGTGAGGAAGGCGACTATTTCTATACCATTCACAAGGGCAGGTGTGCGGTTACCCGTAAATCGGCTGATGGCATGGAAACAAAACTTGCCGAACTTGCCAATGGCGACTGTTTTGGCGAAGAGGCGCTGGTGTCGGATGCCAGACGTAATGCAACGATTACGATGCTGACTGACGGCATGTTGATGTGCCTGGCGAAGAAGGATTTTGTCGAGCTGCTACAGAAGCCATTGGTCAAACACGTTGATCACAGCACAGCTGGGAAAATGATCGAAGATGGTGCAGTCTGGATTGATGTCAGGTCCACCGGTGAATTCGAGAACGTGGCCTTTGAGGACAGTGTGAATATCCCGTTGTCGGATTTACGCGGCGAAATGCCGGAGCTGGTCTATAACGCCAAGTACATTATTTGTTGTGATACCGGCCGGCGCAGCGTTTCGGCGGCATTCATCCTGAGTCACAAGGGATTCGAGGTGTATGTGCTTGATGGCGGCATGAATGCCCTGTCCCGGCAAGAGGGCAGGCAAGACAGTGCTGCAACAGCCGGCGCCAGCGATCAGGCCGGGGCGGCATCAGCCGCGGAGGTTATCGATTTCAATGCCAGGCAAGAGGCGGCGGCTGAAGAACATGCCGGGCCTGCGGAAGTTGCGGAGACAGGCACCGATGATGCGCAGCTGCAGGAACTGGCAGTGCTGCGTGATGAGGTTGAGATACTCAGGCAGCAGCTCAACAGTCGGCAGGAAACCGAACAGCAACTGGTTGACAGCAATGGGCAGATTGACACCCTGCAGGAGCAGAAAGACCTGCTGCGAGAACAATATGCCGGCTTGCAGGAAGAACATGACAAGCAGGTGCAGCAACTGGTAGAACAACTGGAAGCTGCAAAAGAGCAGCTAACAGGGTTGCAGGCACAGACCGAAGCCGTTGATCTCGAAAAGCAGCGCCAGCTCGGCCAGTTTGAGCGTGAGCAGGAAGACTGGCAACTACAGATTGGCGAGCTGGAGCAGCAACTCGCCGGATTGCGTGAGCAATATGAAGTGGCTGTTGCCGAGCGGGCGGAACTTTCTGAATGGCAGGAAAAGCACCATCAGTTGCAGGAGATACTGGATGCCGTGCAGGAAGAAAAGCAGGGCCTTGATGCGCTGCTGAACGAGCAGCAGCAGTCCCGCTCGAATGATCAGCAACAGCTCCAGGATACAAATGCACAGCTCGACCGGACCCGCGACGAGTTGCTTGACCTGCAGCAAAAGGTTAATACCTTGCAGGCTGAAAATCGCCAGCTGGAAGTATCCAGGGACGAACAGCAAGAGGTGCTGGGCAATAACCATACTGACAGGCAGGCGGCCGAGCAGCAGCTCCAGGAAAGTGTCGCCAGTGTTGAAGCGATGCGCATGACTGCAACAGAACAGGAGAATATCTTAAACGCGGCACACCAGGAAGCGGAGGTATTAAAGCAGCAGCTCGATGCAGTACAACAGGAGCTACTGTCTGCCAGGGAACAATCACAGACTGCCGCCCAGGATCATGAGGCATCACTGCAGCAGGCCTACGATGACCTGAAAAGAGAGAATGATACCGAGAAGGACATGCAGGGCCAGATCTCGCGTCTGCGCAAGAAGCTGGAACAGTCAGCCACAGACCTGCAGCAGGCGCGGGAAGATACGCGTGAACAGGTGGCCCAGGTGAAGGAGGAACTGCGTGCCGAGCGCAAGGCCAGAACCGATGAGCGGGCGGATCTGGCGGCGAGACAGAAGGAACTGAAGGAGCAACTGGTTGCCATCACGTCCACGCACGAAGAGCTATTGTCCCGCCAGGAAGGTGCGCTGGCACAGGCACAGGATGCCGGGCGAGATGAGGAACGCGCCCGGCTCAAGGATATGCTGGATAACCAGGCGCAGGCGGAAGCGCAACTGGAGACATTACAGGCCGAGCTGGAACACGCGCATGAGCAAGCCGACCTGGCGGTTAGCCAGGAACACGAGCGTAATGTCGCTGATATTGCGCTGGCACGTGAGCAGAAGGCAGAAGCCGAGACGGTTGTTGCCGAGCAGGAAACCCGCTTGCAGGAGTTGACGGCCGAGCGTGATGCTGCCGTCACGGAGCAGCAATCGATACTCGAGCAACTGAACAGCCTGCGTGCCGAAGTTGAAGTGGCGCGCGGCCTGATTGGCGATTACGGCAAGGGCGCTGTGGAAGACCCGGTCAATCTGCGGGCAGAACTGGAAGATTTACGACGCAATATGGATATCGCCATGCGAGTACGCTCCGAGGCCGAGGTGGCGCGTGACCGGGCGCTGGCGGAGCGGGATGCCTTGCAGCATCAACTGGACGAGACTGGCACAGATGGCATGCCGCTGCAGATTCCGTCTCTGGACGAACAGCCGGACAACAATGCTGTTGAAGCAGCAACAGCGTGGGTGGTGGATTGTCCGGTGATGTCTGAAGCGGCAGGGGTGGCTGCCGGGGCAAGCGGGGAATTTACCTATCATTCAGAACCGGATTCACTGGCGAACCGGTTGCGAGCGTGGCTCGGCAAGGTGGCCGGTCTGGCCGGTGTGGCGGTGGCCGCCTTCGGTTTCTGGTACATGCTGAACAACGGCAGCCCAATGATTGCTGATAGCGGGCCAGTTGCCGTTGAAGTCAGTGAGCCTGTAGCTGCTGAGGCAGAAGCGGGCAATAACAGCGAGACCACTGAAGCAGTCGTGACGCCGCAACCGCAACCCGTGGTGGTTGCGCCTGAACCCGAGCCACCGGCAGTCGTCCAGCCAAAGGTAGTTGAGAAGCCCGGGATCACGCCAGTCGTGGCAGGACGGACGTTCAGTGATGCAATGCAGGATGGTGGTCGCGGACCGGCCATGGTGTCATTGCCGGCAGCGGCGTACATGATGGGTAGCAGTGACGCTTCCCCGAATTTTGCAGAGCGGCCACAACACCGTGTCGACTTGCCGGCGTTTGCCATCAGCAAGCATGAGGTGAGCTTTGCCGAGTATGACCGCTTTGCCCGCGCTACCGGTCGACGGCTGCCCTATGATGAGGGCTGGGGACGGGCTGACCGCCCGGTGATCAATGTCTCCTGGAAAGACGCCACGGCCTATGTGGCCTGGTTGTCGAAACAGACCGGCCACAACTACCGCTTGCCAAGTGAAGCGCAATGGGAATTCGCGGCGCGTGCGGGTTCCGAAACACCGCACTGGTGGCCTCGCTCAGCCGCTGAAATTCCGGCAAACTGCTTTGATTGCGGCCATGCGACCGATGGCAAGACAACCGTGCCGGTCGGTAACTTTACTGCCAACGGCTTCGGGTTGCTGGATACTGCTGGCAATGTCCAGGAATGGACACAGGACTGTCATCACCGCAGTTACAAGGGTGCGCCATCCGATGGCAGTGCCTGGCAGAGTGCGGACTGCAGTCAGCGAGTTGTGCGTGGTGGTGCCTATACCAGCCCGCTTGCCAGTCTGCGCGGTACCAAACGTGCGCAGCTGAACCAGGGTGCCCGTCTGGATAATCTTGGTTTCAGGGTCGTTCGCAGTAACTAGTGCTCTATCCATGTGATAATTGCTGAATCCGTAATTATCACATGGATAGAGCACCAGGGACCTGATGTGTCGCAATATCATGGCATTCAGCTACACCCGAGGTCTTTAGCCTAAGGCAAAGTAGCCCGGCTGCAGGTCTGCAGAGCCTGCCCGGTTGACATCGGCGTTGCACGCCGTAGTCTGCAGGCTTGTTTAGTGCACGATAAAGAACAGGCAAACATGAATGATGCAGTAATATCCGGTGGGGTGGTTTGCCGGCAGGCAGTATGAGTCAGCCCGCAATAGACATCCAGACGGTCAGCAAGCAGTACGAGGATGTACTGGCAGTCAATACTGTGAGCTTCTCGGTGGCGCCGGGTTCGATCTGTGCGCTGCTGGGTGGCAATGGTGCTGGCAAGACCACGTTACTTTCCATGCTGCTGGGTCTGTTGCTGCCAACTTCAGGAAGCATACAGATACTCGGTACGGATATGCTCAGGCATCGTTACCAGGTGCTCGGGCGGATGAACTTTTCCTCCCCCTATGTCGACCTGCCGCAACGTTTAACGGTACGCGAGAACCTGACGGTGTATGCGCGGCTGTATGGTCTGTCGAAGGCAAACCACCGGCTCGATCGACTGGCCGCACAACTGGGTATCGAAGGATTTCTGGAACGGCCCTACGGTACCTTGTCTGCCGGTCAGCGTATCCGGGTGGCATTGACCAAGTCATTACTGAACCGGCCGGAAGTTCTGTTACTGGATGAGCCGACAGCGTCGCTGGATCCGGACACCGCGGAAACCATTCGTGGCTTCCTGCGGGAATACCAGCAGTCAAGCGGTGCCACCCTGTTAATGGCATCGCACAACATGCTGGAGGTGGAACGGTTGTGTGATGATGTCATCATTCTGCGCCAGGGGCAGCTGGTCGACCGGGCGTCGCCTGCCGAGTTGCTGCAGCGTTATGGCAGAGACACGCTTGAAGAGGTATTTATTGCAGTGGCGCGCAATGCCGGGCGGGTGGCATTGTGAGCGCTCTGCGCCGTATCAATGCCATGGTATTGCGCTATGTCTACCTGGTGCGGCGTTCCTGGCCGCGCATACTCGAGATGGTCTACTGGCCTACCGTGCAGTTGATCCTGTGGGGCTTTATCACGCAGTTCTTCCTCGCCAGCAGTTCCTGGCTGGCGCAGGCATCCGGCGTGCTACTGGCTGCGGTAATGCTGTGGGATGTCATGTTTCGTGGTCATCTCGGTGTATCGCTGGCGTTTTTCGAGGAAATGTACTCGCGCAACCTTGGACACTTGTTTGCCAGCCCGTTACGTGTCGGTGAGCTGGTGGGCGCGCTGCTGGTCATCAGCCTGATTCGGACCCTGGTCGGTGTTGGTGGTGCGGCCTTGCTGGCCATACCGTTGTTTGATTTCTCGATTTTTGGACTCGGTCTGCCGCTACTGAGTTTCTTCGCCAATCTGCTGATTATGGGCTGGTCGATCGGCCTGGTGGTGTCGGGGCTGGTCTTGCGTTACGGGCTGGGGGCCGAAAGCCTTGCCTGGGTGGCGATCTTTGCTATCGCACCCGTCAGTGGCATTTACTACCCGATCTCGGTACTGCCTGACTGGCTGCAAACCGTCGCCTGGGTATTACCCTCCAGTCACGTGTTCGAGGGCATGCGTGCCGTGATGTTCGAGCAGACCTTTCAGCTGGACCAGCTGCTGCAGGCCGTGGCACTGAATACCATGTTCCTGCTGGCCGGCATCGGGGTATTTCTCAAGGCGTTCCACAGTGCCCGCAAGCGGGGCCTGCTGATGCGTGTTGGTGAGTAGAGTAATCTAGTGTCCATCCATAAAGACCGGTTATTTTCTCGCAAAGACGCAAAGCACGCCAAGACAAGATTTTAAAATGCCATTAAAACAATCTTTTAACACTTTGCGTGCTCTGCGCCTTGGCGAGAGTTTATTGTTTGTGGATGGACACTAATCTAGTCGGAAGACAGCAATGCGCGGATCAGGTGCACCGTGGTTTGCGGTTCGTCGCCGGGTAGTTCTGATGGTGTGATTTCACGCTGTGCCAGGCGAAGTTCTGCCAGAGGGTGTGCAGCGACAACCGGATCGTTATGATCTGATTCCGGTTCGGTTACTGACTGGATACTGCCGTTTGCCATATCGTAGATGATGGTCATGGTCTGCCCCCTGTCATTGACATTGTTCGTGCCTGTATGAACCCTATCGGCAGCACGGCCGGGCGATTTAATGTCCCATCAACATATTGTTCTATATCAAGAATATTCTATGCCCCGGTTTGGGTAACCGGACGTCATTCGATTTCGTCCAGCGGGTTGATGTGGTCATTGGGGGCGGTGAGTTCGAGATCGACGCCGTAGTCCTCGCGTTCAATATCCATGGAACCGGACCAGTCCTCCGGGGGTTCGATTGGCACGATCTCCAGTTCTCGCCAGGAATCCAGATCCACTTCTTCCACGGCGCCGTCGAAATACTGGATTTCAACAGTGGCTTCATCGTTATCCAGTGCAACGATTTCGAAACTATCATTGCTGGCGTTCTGGTACCAGTCACCGATTTGCGGAGTATATTCGTTAGCCATGTGCGTATCTCACGTATGCTGTCTGGTCCCTGGGGACAGTCGATTGAAATAGTGCCTTGCCTGTCTGCTTCTGTCATTCATTTATAGAGTGTGCTGGCCGTGTTGGCAAGTTGTCAGTGATTCCGGCTTGTGGCATGGCAGGTCCGTTTAAACGCTGAGATGGCCAGGGACCGCAGCCTGCCAGACGCCGGGCCGTCCTGGATATATACAAGATAACAAATTGATTTTCATAAAATTGATTGCATATTGCGGATGTGAACTGCAAACCGTACCAGGGCGTTTGGCCTGGCCCGCACTTCTTACCGCGGGCTGGGTGGGGAGCTGCGCGGTTGCTGAAAATCCTCCCCTGTTACGGTAAAGTGCGCGTTTCTTTATTTCGCATAACCCACTGAATTCTGGACGAGGACAATAATATGGCCGATTACAAGATCGCGCCTTCTATCCTGTCGGCGGATTTTGCCCGCCTGGGAGAAGAAGTGACTGACGTACTGAACGCCGGCGCCGACATTGTGCATTTCGATGTCATGGACAACCATTATGTGCCGAACCTGACCATCGGGCCACTGGTGTGTGAGGCGCTGCGCAATCATGGTGTCACGGCTGATATTGATGTGCACCTGATGGTGAAGCCGGTTGATCGAATCATTCCGGATTTTGCCAGCGCCGGCGCCACCTACATTACCTTCCATCCGGAAGCCAGCGAACATATCGATCGTTCGCTGCAGCTGGTGCGTGAAAACGGCTGCAAGTCCGGACTGGTGTTCAACCCGGCTACCCCGCTGGATTACCTCAAATACGTGATCGACAAGGTCGATATGGTGTTGCTGATGTCGGTCAACCCGGGATTTGGTGGCCAGAGTTTCATACCGGAAGCCCTGGGCAAGCTGCGTGAAGCACGCAAGATCATTGCTGCGAGCGGTAATGACATTCGTCTCGAAATCGACGGTGGCGTCAAGGTCGACAACATCGGCGAGATTGCTGCGGCCGGTGCGGATACCTTTGTTGCCGGGTCTGCCATCTTTGGTGCCGATGACTACAAGGCGACCATCGATGCCATGCGTGCCGAAATCGCCAGGGCAAGCGGGGATTGAAATGAGTGTGCGCAGGCCGGAAATGATCCTGATCGATGTTGACGGGACAATGGTGGACAGTGTCCCGGATCTGGCCTTTTGTGTTGATACCATGATGGCCGGGCTTGGCCGTTCGTCCTGTGGCGAGGCCGAGGTACGCAACTGGGTTGGTAATGGCGTCGAGCGGCTGGTGCAGCGCGCATTGACCGGTAGCATGGACGGTAAGCCCGACCCGGCTGATTTCGAGCGTGCCTACCCGATATTTCTCGATCTGTATACGGAAAACACCTCGAAACGTTCCTGTCTGTATCCGGGCGTGCGCGAAGGCATCGACCTGTTGACGGCGTCCGGTTATCCGCTGGGTTGTGTGACCAACAAGGCAGCACGGTTTACCGAGCCGTTGCTGCAGGACCTCGGTGTTGCCGATGCTTTTGCCATTATCATCAGTGGTGATACCCTGCCGCAAAAGAAACCGGACCCGGCGCCGTTACTGCATGCAGCGGAATTCTTCGGTGTTGCGCCGGAAGCGGCACTCATGATTGGTGACTCGGTCAGTGATGTGAAGGCGGCACGGGCCGCCGGATTCCAGATTGTCTGTATGAGTTATGGTTATAATCATGGTGACGATATACGTGATGCCCGGCCGGATGCCGTTATTGATACGATGACCGAGATACTGCCGTTACTTGAAAAGGCGGCGTGAACAAAATTATGCAATTCACTGGAGAGAAATACCTGGTACAACATTTCGTCAGCAGCCGATGGCGTATGGCCGCGTGCTGCGTACGGAACAGTTTTGTACCCGATGACATTCTCAACGGTGAGTGCAATGACACCTGAAGATTTCAATTCCCTGGCAGGGGCAGGTTATAACCGGATCCCTGTAACCCGCGAGATACTTGCGGACCTTGATACACCACTGAGTACCTATCTGAAGCTGGCAGACGGGCCGTATTCCTATCTGCTCGAGTCTGTGCATGGCGGTGAAAAATGGGGCCGCTATTCCATTATCGGCTTGCCATCATCGGTTGTGGTACGCATCAGCGGTCACCAGGTTGATGTCGTGCAGGATGGCGAGGTGGTCGAGACGGCGACCGTTGATGATCCGCTGGCCTGGATAGAGGCATTTCAGGCCCGTTATCGGGCGCCGGAGTTGCCCGATATGCCACGCTTCACTGGTGGTCTGGTGGGCTATTTCGGCTATGACACGGTGCGCTATATTGAACCGCGGCTGGCCGAATTCGACAAGCCGGATCTGCTTGGCAGTCCGGACATCCTGCTGATGGTGTCGGATGAACTGGTCGTTTTCGATAACCTGGCCGGCACGCTGTTGCTGGTGGTGCATGTCGACCCTGGCAGTGAGGATGCACTGTCGCAGGGCCAGGCCCGGCTGGATGAACTGGCCGACAGGTTGCAGACGGCAAGCCCGGCCTATCATCCGGGCAGCGGGGAGCCTGCCAGTCCGGTCGATGAGTCGGATTTTGTTTCCGGTTTTACCCGCGCGGGCTTTGAGTCGGCGGTTAACCGCATCAAGGACTACATCGTCGAGGGTGACGCCATGCAAGTGGTGTTGTCGCAGCGCATGTCGATTCCGTTCAGTGCGCCGCCACTGGACCTGTACCGTGCGCTGCGCAGCCTGAATCCGTCACCCTATATGTATTATCTGGACCTGGGTGGCTTCCATATCGTCGGCTCATCGCCGGAGATCCTGGTGCACCTTGAAGACGACGTCGTTACGGTGCGGCCGATTGCCGGCACCCGGCCGCGTGGCGCCGATGAAGCTGCCGACAAGGCGCTGGAAGCTGATCTGCTCGCCGATCCGAAGGAGCTGGCGGAGCATTTGATGCTGATTGACCTGGGCCGCAATGATGCCGGCAGGGTAAGTGAAACCGGCAGTGTTGCGCTGACCGAGAAGATGGTGATCGAGCGCTATTCCCACGTCATGCATATCGTCTCCAATGTCACCGGGCGAGTACGCCAGGGCATGAGTGCCATCGATGTATTGCGGGCAACATTCCCGGCAGGTACTGTCAGTGGCGCACCCAAGATCCGTGCCATGGAAATCATCGATGAGCTGGAACCGGTAAAACGTGGCGTGTATGCCGGCGCCGTCGGTTACCTGTCGTGGTCAGGTAATATGGATACCGCGATAGCCATTCGTACGGCGGTCATCAAGGATCATACCCTGCATATCCAGGCAGGTGCCGGGATTGTTGCCGATTCAGTGCCGGCGAACGAATGGGAAGAGACCATGAACAAGGGCCGTGCGATATTCCGTGCCGTTGCCCTGGCCAGCCGCGGTCTGTCAGGGGCATAGCCATGTTGTTGATGATCGATAATTAACACGGTAGTCTATAGGCGTCCAACACCGTCTAAACAATACTAATAACTTACTGTTTAAAATAGATAATAATCTATACCTCATCCGAGGCCATCCATCGTCATCCATTGCCATCCGGAAAAATTGCGGGTATCGTTGCGGGTATATTTTCACCGTAACTAACATATTTGCCTGCAATGAAACGCAAGCTGAATGCCACCGAAATCCGAAACGCTAAAGCGACAGATAAGCCTTACAAGTTGTCTGACGGCGGAGGCCTCTATCTGGAAGTAAAGCCGAATGGGGGACTGTTCTGGAGATATCGCTATCGGATTCATGGCAAGGAAAATGTGTTTGCCATTGGGGGCTATCCGGATTACAGCCTCGCTCAGGCCCGACAGGAGCATGAAAATGCTCGGAAGTTAGTGGGGCAGGGAATCCATCCAGCACACCACAGGAAAGCTGAGAAGCAGCGTCAGGCCAATGAAGCAGAGCATTCCTTCAAGGCTGTTGCAGAACGTTGGGTTGAAAATACCAGTGAGAAGAGTGAGTGGTCGGAAAAATACCGTGATCAGGTCGAGCGGTCGCTGAAGCTGTATGTTTATCCGCAGATCGGAAATCAGCCGATAGCTAAGATCACATACCCTCAGTTAGAGGGATTGCTGGAGAAGGTATATTCGGAGGGTAACCGTAAGCCAGCGCGTACTGTTGCAGTTTTGTTACGCCAGTGGATTTCTGCCATATTTCGGTTCGCCATAAGGAAATATGGTCTTCAGAATGATCCGACCCCTGCCTTGCGTGATGAATTCAAGCGGCCCAAGGTTGAGCATCATAAGACCTTGCAAAAGACAGAAATTCCGGGGTTGCTGAAGAGTTTGGAGGCTTATGGTGGAAATCAGCAGACAAAGATTGCGTTAAGGCTCCTGTTGCTGACCTTTGTTCGTCCCGGTGAGTTGCGGGCCGCCGAGTGGTGTGAAATTGACTGGATGCACTCTGAGTGGCATATCCCTAAAGAACGTATGAAGATGGATGAACCTCATATTGTCCCCCTGTCTCGGCAAACTTTAACACTACTGAGAGAGCTTCACAGTCTAACGGGTGATGGTATGTATCTATTCCCAAAAAAGTTCTATAAGCGTAGCGCTAAAAAACGAGAGCCATATATGCACGCAGGGACGCTTAATCGTGCGTTGGAAAATATAGGATACGGTGGCGGTAAATTTGTTTCGCATGGCTTCAGGGGGACAGCAAGCACATTGCTGAATGAAATGGATTACACCTCTGACTGGATTGAGTTACAGCTTGCTCATAGCAAACGAGATGCAGTCCGTGCCTCATATAACCATGCCAAATATATGCCTCAACGTCGTGACATGATGCAGGATTGGGCTGACTTCATTGATCAGCTAATTCAGAAAAGTAATGTGGCGGATAAGGATCATGCAGAGATCAGCTGAAACCAGATGGAAGTTAGCGGATAAAAAAACCTATAAAGAGTATGAGGACAAGATTTCTGAGATTAAACAGAAGGCCCCAGATATAGGGGAGTGTTTCCAATTCCATGAAGATTATGACCTCAGCGACGCATTAATTGATGCGCTGTACTGGTATGTTAGATCGAGGCCTCGTTTGTTAAATATGAAGAACAAGAACAAAGAGTGCATAGATCGGTTAGAAATCATCAGGGAGGAAAAGTCATTCGAGAATGCCCGGA